>JAAYLE010000081.1 GCA_012522085.1 Bacillota bacterium
CGATGACTAACAAGATGATGTTCACAAGCATCATGAATATGAAAGGACTGTCAGTTAAACCCGTTAGCGCACCTCCGATGAGCTGGGGTATGTTCTGGGTGGTCAAGACCCAGGAGAAACCCTTGCTAGTGCCGAGGATCAACGCAATCATGGCGCTGACCTTGACCATGTTAAGGAATATGTCGGGCAGGTCCCGCCAGGTGATGGTGCGGAAAACGAATAAGCACACGACCATTGCATACAAGCTTGCTACACCAGCTGCTTCGGTGGCGGTGAACACCCCGGTCAAGATCCCGCCGATGATGATCAGAGGCATGAGCAGGGCCAGGAAACCTTCTTTAAGAATGGTAAGCGCCTGACGAAAAGGGATAGCATGTTCACGCTTCTCGTATCGTCGCTGGCGGCTAATGAAGTAATGGACCACCATCAAGCCTAAGCCCATTAGGAGTCCAGGAACAGCCCCGGCCAAGAAAAGCCCCCCGATGGAAATCTGCCCGACTGCCAGCGCATAGATAACAAAGGTCAAGCTGGGGGGGATAATCGGGCCGATAATGGAGGATGCGATTGTTATCGCCGTACTGTAATCCCGTTCATACCCCTTCTCAACCATAGCCGGAATTAAGACCGAACCGAGGGCGGTTGTATCAGCCGTGGCCATGCCTGTGATCCCGGCAAAAAGAATGCTTGCCAGGATGTTGACATGGCCCAACCCGCCCGTGATCCGGCCCACCGCCAGATCCGAGACATCCAGAAGCATTTTCGTGATGCGGCCCCTTAGCATGATGTCGCCCGCCAAGATAAACAAGGGCATGGATAGCAAAGGGAAGGAGTTCAATCCCGCGAACATGTTGCGAGGTATTTCGGTAAAGGAAGTACCCTGAACGGCTAGAGCTACCATGGTCGCCAGACCGATACAAAACGCGATCGGAATGCCCATCATCAGAGTCACTGCTAAGACACCGATTAAGATAAAGACGTTCATTTGCTACCCTTCCCTTCTTGCACCTTGTCCGTTGCGACTTCAATCAGCTCCGAACCGATGGCGGCTAAGCACAACGTACCCATCAGGACGGCAGCGACCGGAATGCTGAGAAAAGGAATTGACATGGATATCCGTAGAGCAGGGGTCCTGATGCGGGCCATTTTCATCGCCAAGACCCACCCGTCTTTGCCCATCACCGCCAGAAACATCAAAACGGCTATGTTGCCAATAATGTTGACGATCCTACGGGGCCGACCCGACAACCGGTCCACAATGAACGTCATGCGTACATGGGCATTCTCCTGTTGGACATAATAGGTTCCAGTCAAAGCGGACCATATGAGCAAGTAGGTGGCGACCTCACTAGTCCAAGCCAATGGGTTGTTCAGGACATAGCGGAAGAAAACCCCTAAGATAACGGTGATAAACATGGCGACACCCATGATGACAGTCAGACCACGCAAGAGGGCGTTCACTATTTGCCCGAATTGCTTTCCAACCATATAATCACCTACCCACACGAGTTTATCGCATCTAATCATTCTTCTCCGACTATTTTTATTCCTCTCAATTCTTTTGTTTTAGTTGTGGAGTTCTTGTCCCAGAGCAACCGCGCCAGGGAGACTTGTTGCCCAAAGCCTGATCTCGTTCCTGAGCAACTCCAATTCCATCAGACAGGAGATCCCCACGCGAAGGGTGAATAGACAGGGAAGAAAGGCAATTCAGCAACCAGGAGCGACAACGAGTGGAAAGGGGTCCTGTGCGATGGCAAACTTTATTGATTATCGCAGTGATACGGTAACTTTACCGACGAAGGCAATGTTAGAGGCAATCATGAACGCCCCCCTGGGAGACGACGTTAAGAACGAAGACCCTTCAGTCAACCGGCTCCAGGAGATGGCTGCGGAGATGATGGGCAAAGAGGCCGCTCTTTTGGTCACCAGCGGCACTGCCGGTAATCTGACCGCGATTGCCTCCCATACCCAGAAGGGCGACGAGGTAATCATGGAGGCCAATGCCCACATCTTCACCTCCGAGGCTGGGGGAATAGCCGCGGTCGCCAACTGTATGCCCCACCTGATTCCTGGTGACAAGGGCGCTTTGGATCCGGATGACGTGAAGAAGGCCATACGGGACAAGAATAACGAGCACCACCCCCGCACCAGCCTCATCTGCCTCGAAAACACCCATAACGGCGCCGGCGGCACCGTCATCAGCATCGAGCAGATGAAGGCCATCAAAGAAGTTGCCGCGGAGCATGGTCTAAAAGTACACCTAGACGGAGCGAGGATTTTCAATGCCGCCATCGCCCTTGGGGTTGAGGCGAAGGAGATCGCAGCCCAGGCAGACTCGGTCACTTTCTGTCTATCGAAGGGTCTCAGCTGCCCTGTCGGGGCCGTGTTGTGCGGCACTAAGGAATTCATCGCCAAGGCGCGTCGGGTGCGTAAAGTGCTTGGCGGCGGAATGCGCCAGGCAGGGATCATCGCCGCCCCGGGGATTGTCGCCCTGCAAACGATGATCGATCGCCTCGCAGACGATCACGCCAATGCCAGGGTGCTGGCTGAGGCTTTGGTCGAACTGCCCGATGTCGAGCTCGACTTGTCCACCGTCCAGACCAATATCATTCGCTTCAAAGTGAAAAGTGGCGCAGCAGCCTTTGTGGATAAGCTGGCCGCGAAAAATATCCTAGTTCATCAAGTCAGCGAATCAGCTATCCGCATGGTGACCCACCGGCACATCTCCCGGGATGATGTCCTGTATACGATCGATGTCTTGAAGAGCTTGTCTTAGCAAACTGCGGTCGGGGAATTCCCCGACCGTTTTCGTTCCGCCCCCAGAGCAGTCTGGCGCGCCAACAGCTCGGAATCGTCTCCTGAGCCTGATAATCCATCGGCCGCCACCACGAAGGGGACCTTCCCAGTCCCCGGAGCGTCACACTACCTTCTCAAGTCACTTTCCATCCTCAAGAATACATACGGCCCTCACAGGGGCTCCATCAGTCCCCATCAGTCGCAAGGGCAGGATGGCCACTAACGCTCCATCAGGGACTAGTTCCAGGTTGGTCAGGCCCTCAACGATGATCACTCCTGCTGACAGGAACATCCTGTGGACTAAAGTGTCTACCTCAACATGGAGGGAGGGTTGTTCAACTCCGAGCAGAGAAACGCCCAGGTCAATGAGCCACTGGGCACAGTCAGGCTCAATGGAGGGAAAAGCGGTGAAAAAACCGTCATTGATCCGTCGGCTCCAGCCAGTCTGGAGCAGGACCATCCCTCCATTCTGAACAGCATCTTTGTAAGGCAACAGGGTTTCCCTGCTAATCCGCGCGCCGGGCTCCAGCTGCCCCAAGGGGATCACGCGGGCTTTGCCCACACAGCGATCGAGGGCAATCATCTCCAGGGAAGGTCCACCTTGGATGTAATGGCAGGGAGCATCCATATGGGTGCCGCTGTGGGTACCCATAGTGATCGTCGCTATCTGATACTCACAGCCGACATCGGGCCGGATCTGCACCGGCGGGTCCCCTGGCCAGGTCGGCAAATCCGGGGACAGGGGCAAAGTTAAGTCAACGATTCGCAACAGTATCCCTCCTGCCATGCGCGCTAAAGTCACCTTCGGCGGTCTTCATCTCCGATCCTCCAAGTGCCCGGGGAACAGGGACTTCGCCATCAACTGCGCCTGACAACCTAGTTGACTTTGTGCTCCATAGATCGAATAGGCACTATGTTCTTCCCTTTTCGGTACTTATGCGTTTGCAGGAATTGGCTAGTCATTGTTGAACATCTACATCACATTCACTCTTGAAAGGAGTGGTAATACAAGCTGGTCGCAGCGCTCTCATAGTAATTGTCGGCTGAACGGAACAGCATCCGCGGGCGGAATGGACCCTGTCGATGCGTTCAAGATTGCCAAAGTATGGCATATTCATCTCCTCCGTGACCGTTGACTTTGAACCATACAAGCATATCGTCGGCGGCCCCCACTGGGCTGCCTCGCTAGACCGAAATCCACGGGGATGGGAGAGGCAGAGCATTGAACACGGTCTTGCAACTTGTTTTCAGCGGAATCGCAATGGGTTTTGTTTACGCTTTATGCGCCCTCGGCATCGTCCTGATTTACAGCTCGGCAGGTGTAGTCAACTTTGCCCAGGGCTCTTTGGTAATGCTTGGAGCCTACATCGGCGTAACCTTCCTTACTAAAGCAGGGCTCCCGGTGATATGGTCGGTCATTTGCAGCGCGATCATCATGGGTTTCGTTGGGATTTTGTTTGAACGAATCGCGTATTACCCCCTACGAGACCAGGGAACGACCATTGTCATTATCAGTACCATTGGGGTGTCGGTTTTCCTGAATGACGGCGTTTACGTCCTCTGGGGCAGGGCTCCCTTATTCTTCCCACCTCTTCTTGGCGGGCCGCCTTTAGAACTACTCGGGGCCAGGATCCCGCCGCAGAACATCGCTATCGCCGCCATCACGATGGCACTGCTTCTTTTCCAGACCGTATTCTTCAAGCGCACCTGGCTGGGACGCAAGATGCGAGCAGTGGCGCAGGACCAAGATACAGCGGCCCTGATGGGCATCAAGGTGCCACGGATGATCGATTTCACCTTCGCCTACAGCACTATCCTGGCGGCGATCGCCGGTATTTTCGCCGCACCGCTCTTTTTCGTTTCGCCAGCCATCGCGCAAATTCTCTCCAAGGCCTTTGCTTCCACAGTAGTAGGGGGATTCGGCAGCATCCCCGGGGCTATCATCGGGGGACTCTGCGTAGGGTTGACAGAGACCTTCGCAGCATATTACCTGTCTTCCGCCTACCGGGATGCGTGGGCTTTCTTGCTCCTCATTCTCTTCCTGCTGGTTAGGCCCCAGGGCATATTCGGCGAAATTGTGGCGGAAAAGGTCTAACGAGGGGGGTAATTACGAGTGCAGAGGACTAGTTTCGTCAACCGTAAGATCGTTTTTTATCTGATGCTAATTGTGATCGCTGCCCTAATCCCCCAAGTTGTCAAGTCTAGGTATTACATGAGCGTGCTCAACTTGGCCGCGGTGTACTTGATCCTGGCCGCCGGCCTCAACATCTACCTTGGCTACACCGGCATGATGGGCTTCACCCAGGTCGCCTTCTGGGGTATCGGCAGTTATGCATCGGCCTTGGGCATGATCAACCTGAAGATGCCCTTTTGGACGGCCCTCCCCTTCGCGGCCCTGTTTACCGGGCTCATCGGGTTCTTGCTGGCCATCCCCAGCATGCGCAGGCTGAAACGGTTCTATCTGTCCGTGACGACCATCGGATTTGTGGAGATCACCAGGCTAATCTTGGAGAATTGGGAATCCCTCACCAAGGGCGCTGACGGTTTGCCAGGCATTCCCCGACCGGTGCTTTGGGGGATTAGGTTCAACACCCCTCACAAGTTCTACTACATCTCCCTGTTCTTCGTCATCGTCCTAACGGCTCTGTCGTACATCATCAAGAACTCCCGGGTGGGGCTGGCTATGCAAGCCATCCGGGAAGATGAACTGGCAGCGGAAGTGATCGGCGTCAACACCTTTCGCTACAAAGTCTTGGCCTTCACCCTTAGCGCTGTTTACGGCGGTGTAGCCGGAAGCCTCTATGCCCACTTCGTAGGCTACATCAGTCCCAATGTCTACGTATTTCAGGAAGCCGTAACCGTCTTGTGCATGGTCCTCATCGGCGGTTCGGGTTATGTAGGAGGACCTATTATCGGTGCCCTACTACTCACCATCGTGCCCGAGTGGCTGCGGTTCATGAACGAGTATAAGGCCTTGGTTTACGGGGCTGCCGTCGTCGTGATGGCAGTCTACATGCCCAGGGGCATCTTGGGAGCCACGGAGACGATCCGAGCCAGGATCAGACAAAGGTTCTTCGGCGAAAAAAAGGCGTCGGTTTATCCTGGGCAATAGACGCTTTTGGGGGTAGCTATAGATGGAATACATCCTAGAAACAAAAGGCGTTACCAAACGCTTCGGAGGACTAGTAGCCGTCGATGCTGTCGACTTTCAAGTCAGTCGAGGGGAGATTCGAGGTCTAATTGGGCCTAACGGCTCGGGCAAGAGCACTTTGCTCAACTTGATCAGCGGTGTTTACGTACCCGATGAAGGCGACGTCTATTTCAACGGCGAGCCGATCACCCGGCTTGCGCCCCATCGGATCGCCGAGCTGGGCATTGCTCGCACCTTCCAGAACAACCGCCTATTCCTCAATTTAAGCATTCAGGAAAATGTGATGGTGGGCCAACACTGCCGCACCAAATCGGAACTGTCCCACGCCCTGTTTCGACCGCGCAGCGCAAAGACAGAAATGCTGCAAACCAAGGAGAAGGCCTTGGCATGCCTCGATTTCGTTGGGCTCAATCGTCCACCCGAGTTCATCACTGCCGGGCTTCCCCACGGGGAGAGACGGCTCTTAGAAATCGCCAGGGCCTTGGCCACGGAACCTCAGGTGATCTTGTTAGATGAACCCGCCACGGGAATGAACCCTAGCGAGAAGGAACGGATCGTCGATGTGATCCGCAAGATCCGCGACGCGGGCATCACGGTAGTCATCATCGAACACAATATGCCGGTGGTCATGGGCATTTCCGACCGGGTAACCGTCCTCAACTTCGGTCGCAAGATCGCTGAAGGAACCCCGAAGGAGATCCAACACAATCCGGACGTGATCGAAGCTTATCTCGGGGAAGACGATGAAGAGGAGGGATCCGACGATGCTGCTCAAGCTCGAGAATCTTAGCAGTCATTACGGCACCGTACAAGCCCTCTCGGACGTCAATCTGTATGTGGATGAAGGGGAGATCGTTACTTTGATCGGCGCCAACGGGGCAGGGAAGACGACCCTCCTGAGGGTAATCTCGGGACTTGTCAGGCCCAGCCGGGGACAGGTTGTTTTTGCCGATCAAAGGATCGACCAGCTGCCTCCCGATGAGATCGTCCGCATGGGCATCGCCCATGTCCCGGAAGGACGGATGGTCTTCCCCGCCTTCACTGTTCGGGAAAACCTCTTAATCGGCGGTGTCAACCGCTTAGACCAAGGCAGGCCGAGGGAAGAAGTCGAGGCGGAAATGCAACAGGACCTGCAGGCGATTTTCAAGCTGTTTCCCCGCCTGGAGGAACGAATTAGCCAATATGGGTGGAGCTTGAGCGGAGGCGAACAGCAAATGCTGGCCATAGGGCGGGGTCTGATGGCAAGGCCCAAGCTCCTCCTGCTCGACGAGCCCTCCCTAGGATTGGCCCCCTTCCTAGTCAAGGAAGTGTTCTCCATCATCGAGACTATCCGTGAGCAGGGAACCTCGGTCTTGCTGGTTGAACAAAACGCCAGGATGGCCCTCAGGGTGGCCGATCGGGCTTATGTCTTAGAGACGGGCAGCATCGTCCTGGAAGGACCCGCGAAGGCGCTCCTCCATGCAGACGAGGTGCGCAAAGCTTACCTAGGGGGCTAGATGAGGACCGGGGGGAAAGGCGCCGTCCGCTCCGCTCCTTGGTCGTTTCCTGGAGGGAATGTTTCTCGATCGTTCTCAATGATCTGGTTACTATCCTTAAAAAGCAAAATAATGTGCTGTTAGCAGGGATGTATTATCGATTAGAGAATATATGACTTGACTCGATTATTGGAAAGGGGAGGTAAAAGGATGCGCCGACTCATCTTCGCTATTACACTCCTGACGTTAGTCATGGGCCTGTGGGGGCCAGTCTCCGCTGAAAAGTGGGTTGAGATCGAAGAGTTTACCATCGGCAAAGTACTGCATATGACGGGAGACGTCGCGTTAACTGGGGAGAAGCAGCGCCAAGGACTCGAGCTTGTCCTCGATCAGATCAACGCCGCCGGAGGCATCAACGGGGTGCCCATCAAGGTCATCTACGAGGACGACATGGGGACGAATCCGGGGGCCATTTCCGCCTTGAACAAGCTCCTCTATGACCATGAAGTGGTTGTTACCTTCGCGACCGTTCGCAGCACCATGGTCCACGCCCTCGCGCCAATCATCGCTGACGAGGAGATTCCAGCGATCTTCGGCGGCAGCGCATGGTCCCTCAGCGAACTGCGCAACCCGTGGATGTTCCGCGTTCGCTGCGACGACCGGACCGTCGGCACCGCCATGGCCAAGTTCCTGGTGGAAGGCCTCGGGCATAAGAAAATCGCCGCCCTCCACG
>JAAYLE010000082.1 GCA_012522085.1 Bacillota bacterium
AGCATCTCTATTTGGAGTGGAACCGATCTATCGACCGGGACAGGAACCGTGTTTTGGCGCCCCGGTAATCAAGGAAAAGAGCGACCTGGATAAATTGGAGCTTCCCGATTTTTATCGCAGCGGCATCATGCCCCAGGTCCATCACATGTACGAAAAGATGCAAGAACTAGTTGACGGCCAGATCGAAGTTAGCTTTCCTGGCTGGGCCCGGGGTCCGTGGAGCGTAGCCTGCATGCTCCGCGGTTTTACTGAGATCTACATCGACATGATGGAGGACCCCGACTTTGTTCATCGGCTAATGCAGTTCCTTGTCCAGGCTAAGCTCCACTATGAACAGGAGCGGGCGAAATTCCTAGGCCTGGACATGAAAGAACAGCCGACTTGGAAGTACATTTATATGGACTATCGTGAAGTAGCGCCCTCGGACCTATACAATGATGAGGTCGATGGAGCCCTGTTTTCCGTTGACACTTACCGGGAGTTCATCTTCCCCTACGAAAAGCAAGTTGCGGAGTATTATGGGGGATGTCGATACTACCATAGCTGCGGTAAGATGGATACCCTGCTGCCCCAGGTTGGTCAGCTGCCGGGGATCAAAATCGTTCATGTGAGTGCTTGGACAGATGTCGCCAAGGCGCGGGCTGCAGTGCCCGAGGGTACTACCCTACAGGTAGTTATGCACGTGCAAGACGACGTAATGGACGCGACCGAGTCGCATATGCGGGAGCGATTGACAAGAGTGGTCGATGCCTGCCGTGGTGTGCCTTTCATCATTTGCGCTGATACGATTAACAACGGCCCCATCGAGAAGGTCCAAGACTGGTTGGCAATCGCTCGGGAAGTGCTGGAGGAAGCAGAACTGCCTGATGTCCAGGCGGCAGTTTTCTAGACCTAAGGGGGGGTGGTTCCCCCCTTTTTCGTTGCTGGACAGACACAAACACCCCGGGACCCACATACTCTAGTAGAGCCCCTACTAGACAGTAGCGCAGGAGGTGGCCGCGGGGTGTTTTCGTTTTTTTTAGAAGGGTTTGCTTGGCTAGTCTCCTACATAACCAACACGAACATATTCCCAAGACCATTAAATCCCCACGAAGAACAGAGCCTCTTGGAGAGAATGGCGGAAGGAGATGAGAAGGCCAGGCACACCTTGATCGAGCGGAACCTAAGGCTGGTGGCTCACATCGTCAAGAAGTTTGACAACACCTCGGAAGACAGTGACGACTTGATTTCCATCGGCACCATCGGGCTGATCAAGGCGATCAACACTTTCGATGTCTCGCGAAACACGCGACTGGCTACTTATGCGGCCCGGTGCATTGAAAACGAAATACTGATGCACCTGCGGTCAGCCCGGAAGAGCCGCGGGGAGATCATGCTCCATGAACCTATTGGTTCAGACAAAGAGGGCAATGAGATCACACTGATGGATATCCTCAGCAGCGACTTCGACGTGGCGGAGCGGGTCGAAGCGACTGTGGAGCAGGAGATGCTAAGGGAAAGACTTGCGCAACTTTCTGGTCGGGAACGAAAGGTGTTGGAGCTGCGCTACGGGTTGACGGACGGAGTGAGGCAGACGCAAAGGGAGATCTCCAAGAAGCTTGGCATTTCCCGATCGTATGTCTCCCGGATTGAAAAAAGGGCCATCAGCAAGTTGCAGCACGAGATGTGTTCGGATCCTTGCCGATAGCGACAGCCTGCCCCACAAATGTTATAATATCCCCAGACGGAATTTAGGGGGGCTTTCTTTGTTGCATGTCTTGTGCCCAGATGAAGCCCATGGCCGCCTGGTGGATATTGACCTGGAGAGGCTGGTTCAGAAGGGGATCAGGGCCTTAATTCTCGATTTGGATAATACTCTAGTCAAGTGGCACGAGGCGGAGATTCCGCCGGAAGTCGATCAGTGGGTTGATGAAGCCAAGGCCAAGGGATTCAAACTGTGTATCGCCTCCAATGGTTTTCCGGAACGGGTAAGAACGATAGCCGATCGACTGGGCATTCCGTATGTGTCCGGGGCATTAAAGCCGCGGCGAACTCCTTTCCGCAAGGCATTAATGAGAATGGATGCCGACTCCCATGAGACTGCAGTGGTGGGCGATCAGATCTTTACCGATGTTCTTGGCGGCAAACGCCTTGGGCTCTATACTATTCTCACTAGGCCCTTGAGCCGGAAGGAGTTTCCCACCACTCGCATATTGCGGGGTTTGGAGAGTTGGGTGCTGCGGAGACTGATTCAGGAAGGATACATTGCCGACTGGCGTTAGGTGAGGTGCAGCCATGTTGAGGTATCTTGATGCCGGCGAGTCCCATGGTCAAGGGTTGCTGGCAGTTGTTGAAGGTATGCCCGCGGGGGTGCCTTTGCAGGCCGAGAATATCGATGTAGACTTGCGGCGGCGCCAAGGGGGCTACGGCCGGGGCGGGCGGATGAAGATTGAAAGGGACCAGGTTAAGATTCTCAGCGGCGTCCGGGATGGTTTGACCCTAGGCTCACCTATTGGCCTATGGATTGAAAACCGTGATTGGGTCCATTGGCAAGGGTTATTTGACGCATCTTCCGACAAGGTGTGGGAGATCTTTACGCGTCCGCGACCGGGACATGCCGACCTGGCCGGTGGGCTGAAATACGGGCAGCGGGACCTTCGCAACATCCTGGAGCGGGCTAGCGCCCGGGCAACGGCCATCCGGGTCGCGGTTGGCGCTGTGGCCAAGGCCCTGCTAGCTCAGTTCGATATCCAGATCGCATCCCACGTCCTTTCCATTGGCCGCGTAAAGGCTGTGCCCTCCTGTTCCAAGGAGGACATTCTAGGTGCGGACCAATCCCCTCTGCGCTGCGTTGACCCTAAAGCCTCCCAAGAGATGATGAGCGCGATCGATGAGGCTAAGAGAGCTGGGGAGTCCCTTGGGGGGACGTTCGAAGTCGTCGCGTGGGGCGTGCCCGTTGGCTTAGGTAGTCATGTCCATTGGGATCGTCGTTTGGACGGCCAACTGGCCGCCGCAATGATGAGCATCCAGGGAATCAAGGGGGTCGAGGTGGGCAGAGGGTTTGAGGCGGCTTTCTTGATGGGCTCTGAGGTCCATGATGAAATTTTCTACCATCAGGACAGGGGCTTTTTTAGACGCACAAACAATGCCGGCGGCCTTGAAGGCGGCATATCCAACGGGGAGCCCATCGTCCTCCGAGCAGCGATGAAGCCGATCCCGACCCTTTATCGACCCCTCAAGTCGGTGGACATGCTCAGCAAGGAGGAGGTCGAGGCTAGTATTGAACGCTCGGACATCTGCGCCGTGCCGGCGGCGGCCATCGTCGGTGAAGCGGCGATGGCGTGGGTTCTAGCCCAATCCTTTGTGGAAAAATTCGGCGGGGACAGCTTGGAAGAGGTTAAACGCAATTATCGCGGATACATAAAGGAAGTTGCCGAGCGATGAAGTCGACTTGGAATATTGTCCTCATCGGTTTCATGGGCAGCGGCAAGACTACCGTGGGACAGGAAGTGGCAAGACGCCTCGGTTGGTCGTTCGTCGATACCGACGATGAGATAGTCCGACGGGCAGGGAAAAGCATCGAGGCTATTTTCACCGATGAGGGTGAAGACTATTTTCGCGGGCTAGAGAGGGATGTAGTCCGCAAGCTGGCGGGGACCAAAGAAACGGTGATTGCCACCGGGGGCGGGGTGGCAAAGGATGCGGACAACCTTAGAATGCTGGCTGCCACCGGGGTGTTGTTTTGGCTGCAGTTGGAACCAGAAGAGATTTACCGGCGAATCAGGGATCAGGGAATTGTTCGGCCACTGCTGAGGGTTGCCGATCCGTTGGGGGAGATCCGCCGTTTAGTGAAAGAGCGGGAACCCTCCTACGCGCAGGCTGATTTCACTATTGACGCTAGAGGAACAGTCGATGCCGTGGCGTCCCAGATCATTGCCAAGATGAACGGCTGGCGCGGCCGGTGACCGGATGCATATTCGGGGGGAGCTAAGGGGGATTTACCAATGGAAAGAGTCCGAGTAGAACTAGGTGAGCGCGGCTATGATATTTGCATCGGAAAGGACTTATTGCCTCATGTCGGTGAGTTATGTCAGGAAGCAGGGTTGACGGGCCGCGGGCTGCTGGTCAGCAATCCCTTGGTTTACTCATTTTACGGCGGCATAGTCGAGGCTTCCCTGAATGAAGCCGGGATTTCGGTGGTCTACGCGGAGATGGGTGATGGAGAGGAGCACAAGAACCTAGAGACGGTCTCCCACTTGTACGATGTGGCCATCGGAAGCCAATTGGATCGAACATCTTTCATTATTGCTCTCGGAGGCGGGGTGGTGGGAGATGTGGCGGGGTTTGTTGCCGCCACCTTCTTGCGGGGCGTCCCTTTCGTGCAGATACCCACGACCCTCCAAGCCCAAGTAGACAGCAGTGTGGGAGGGAAGGTGGCTGTAAACCACCCCCGGGGCAAGAACCTGATCGGTGCTTTCTACCAGCCGGCCCTTGTGATCACCGATATCGGGACCCTGGCAACTTTAGATTCCCGTCAGATGGTGGCAGGGATGGCGGAGGTGATCAAATACGGGATCATCTGGGACAAGGAATTCTTGGCCTACGTCAATGACCACATGGAGGAGATTTATCGTCTAGACCCGGAGGTCTTGACCTGGGTGGTAAAGCGCTCCTGTCAAATCAAGAGCGAGATCGTGGGTCAGGACGAACGGGATGAGGATGTGCGGTCCATTCTGAATTATGGTCATACCATCGGCCATGCTTTGGAGGTACATACAGGCTACGGAACCTATCTCCATGGAGAAGCAGTCGCGGTCGGCATGTCTCTGGCCGCGGAGATCAGCCTTCGCCTTGGCAATTTGAGCTTGGAGGAGCGGACGGTTATTGACCGGGTGCTCCAAAAAGCGGGGCTGCCCATCAGGCCCCCTAGTTGGGATGTTCAAGAAATCTATGCCGCGCTCTTAAGGGACAAGAAGGTGCGTCGTGGTGTCGTTCGCTTCGTGCTGCCCCGGGGTCTGGGCCAAGGATACATAACCGATGAAATCCCCCGAGAGCTTGTTTTGGATGTATTGCGCCAAACTTTGACAGGGGAGGGGGATGAGGCTTGAAGATCCTAGTCCTGCACGGACCTAACTTGAACCTGTTGGGGATTAGGGAGCAAAGCATCTACGGTACGGAATGCCTTGCCCAGATCAACGAGGCCATCATCCAGCAAGCAGGGAAGTTGGGAATTGAAGTGGAGATTCTCCAGTCCAATCATGAAGGCGAGTTGATCGATGCTATCCACCGAGCAAGGGGACAAGCCGCGGGCATGATCATCAATCCGGGGGCCCTCACCCACTATAGTATTGCTCTGAGGGATGCCATCGCAGCTGTTGACCTGCCCACGGTCGAAGTGCACTTGTCCAACATTTACCGTCGTGAGGAATTTCGCCATCGGTCGGTGATTGCCCCTGTTTGTCGGGGACAGATTTGCGGCCTTGGCAGTATCGGATACCTGCTCGCCCTTCAGGGACTAGCTGCCTTATTGCTGAAGGAGGAGAATGGCCATGTTTGAAACGCGAATCGAACGTTTGCGGGCAAAAATCCTTGAAGAAGGGCTCGACGGGCTGATTGTCACCGGCCGCAAGAACCGGGAGTATCTAAGCGGCTTTACCGGGTCCGCTGGTTTTCTACTGGTGACCGCCGAGGAAGGGGTCTTGGCCACCGATTTTCGTTATGAAGAACAAGCCAAGGCCCAGTCTCCCCATCTGGAAGTCTATCGTTACGAAACCCCTCGAGATGGGCTCAGCCGATTAGTTAAGACAAAGAAGATGGGCATAGTTGGCTTCGAGGCTGTTCACACTAGTTGCTGGGACCTTGGCGAGTGGGAAGAAGATAATCCGGCGATTACTTGGCGGCCAATGAAGGGATTAGTGGAGTCTCTACGGCTCGGCAAGGATGAGGAGGAGATTCGATGCATCCGGCAGGCCGCAAGACTGACCGATAAAGGATTTGCACATATACTGCAATATCTTCGACCGGGGGTGCAGGAACGGGAGATCGCCCTCGAGTTAGAATTCTTCTTGCGACGCGAAGGGGCCGAGGGAGTCTCCTTCGC
Organism: Bacillota bacterium; assembly: GCA_012522085.1. Classification (GTDB taxonomy): domain Bacteria; phylum Bacillota; class Limnochordia; order JAAZLZ01; family JAAZLZ01; genus JAAZLZ01. The sequence continues at coordinate 6,080 of JAAYLE010000082.1, forward strand.
TCCCATTGTGGCCTC
>JAAYLE010000001.1 GCA_012522085.1 Bacillota bacterium
GTTGTCTTAGAAGGACAGTAAGGGCTCTGGGGTATCCATGTCGGACAACGTTAGCGCAATGGATTGATAAGTTGGCTCCGGGAGAACGTAAGGTTCGCATAACCCAGGGCTCTGTGTTACAATTCTCAGTAGTGTCCAGTATGATGGTGTAAATTCGAGAATGAGGATGGCATGACAGCAAGAAGGGCCATCCCCCTCCTGGTAATGGTTGAGTTGAGAAGACAAAACCAACAGGAGGTTAAAGAAGATGGCCCAATACCAGATTACCGTAGATGGCGAGATTTTGTATCAACTTTTGCTTGCGTTTCAGTGAAGTGCTTCAGGCCCAAGTGCGAGAGCGTCAGAACACCGGTTTACGAGCTTACTGCTGAGCAGGAGGACTATCGCAATAGCTACCGAGATGAGAACCAACGTGGTCACCCTTGACATCCGTGTCTACAGACTTGCAGCAACTCATTCTCCACGGAGTTGTCTAACCGGTATCATCAAAGCAAGCAGACACCCCTTCCGTCCTGACGCTCACTGTGAAGTCACAAAGGGCCAGATTGAAATCATTCTCGGCATCTGTGGGCATGTACTTCCTGACATGCACAAGGATGGGGCCGAAGCGGCAGCATTACTTATCTAAAAAAGAAGAACGGCTATCAGAGACGTCCTTGTCCAAGAGATCTGTTTTGCAATGCAATCAGGCAAAGCCTTTGTGATCAAGTCTCGCATATGACAAAAAACCCCGTTGAAAACGGGGATACATTTCTATGGTGCCGAAGGGGGGATTTGAACCCCCACGGGCGTAGTGCCCACTGCGCCCTGAACGCAGCGCGTCTGCCAGTTCCACCACTTCGGCACATCAACTTTGCATTGCTCATTTTAGCATAGAAGCCTCGTCGATGCAAGGGGGCTCCCCCAATAGAAATGACCTTTTTGCGGAAAAAGGAGGCCCGACAACGAGCCTGTCCTAGTATTTGCATCCAGCTGCTAACCGACGAAGCTCGGTATGACGGTGGATATCCAGGGCACGTACGTGATGATGCCAAGAACTAGCACCAGGGCGACAAAATATGGACGGAGCTCCCTTAGAACATCAACCATAGGCACCTTGGCAATGTCGCTCACCAGATATAAAGACAAACCCATCGGTGGCGTGAGAAGGCCGACCATCAGGTTGAAGATGATCACCACCCCCAGGTGGACTGGATCCACCCCGGCTCGATGGAGGGCCGGGACGATCATCGGGATGACTAGAATGGTAGCCGTGGTGCTGTCGAGAATCATGCCGACGACGAACAGCAGCAAATTGACAACCAGCAGCAAGACCACTTTATTGTCGGTGAAGCCAGCTAGAAGTTCTTGACATGCTGTCGGAACCTTATCCACCGCCAAAATCCACTGGAGCAGCGCGGCGGAGGCGATGATGATCATGATGGCCGCGGTCGACTTGATGGCATCAAAAACAGAGCTGATGACGTGATGTAAACTAAAATCCTTGTACACAAACACGCTTACCAAGATGATGTAGACCACCACGATGCTAGCGGCTTCTGTGGGAGTGAAATAGCCCGACAGCATGCCAAAGACCAGAAAAGCCGGAGCCAGCAGGGATGGCAGCGCCTGAAGAAAGGATTCTCGCACCACTGACAGCTTCGGCCAGCTTTCCGCCCGCGGGTACCCGCGAAGGATCGACAGGATAGCCGTCACGATCATCAATACGATGACGGTGAAAATGGCCGGGAGAATCCCGGCGAGGAGCAGCTTAATCACAGAAGTGCCGGTCACAGCGCCGTAAATGACCAGGGGAATGCTAGGGGGAAAGATGGGGCCGACCGTCGCGGAAGCCACTGTTACCGCAGCGGCAAAGGCCTTGCTAAACCCCTTTTCCTCCATGGCCTTGATCTCGATGGCGCCAAGGCCTCCCACATCGGCCAAGGCGGCGCCGGAGATGCCGGAGAAGATCAGGCTGGCAAAAATGTTCACCTGAGCCAGCCCGCCGTGCATCCGGCCGACCAAATCGTCGGCAAACTTGAAAATCCGGTTGGTATGGCCTGAGGTGTTCATTAGATTGCCGGCAAAGATAAACACGGGCACAGCTACCAAGGGAAAAGAATTTAGCGCATAATGAAACCGTTGAGCGATCATGGTTATCGGCAGGTCGTTGACCAGAAAATAGATGATGCTGGGTATAGTGATGGCCAAGACTGCCGGCAGACCAAGCACAAACAGGACGACGAACCCGGCGATGACTGCATAAGCCATTGCTTCCCCCTCCTACAAGCCAATGCTGCGGTCTTTGCCCGCTATCATCTGCACGGTCTCGATGCAGTACTCGAGGGACAATAAAGCAAAGCCGACGATCGTCGGCAGGAAAAAGACCGGGATGGGCATCCCCAAGGGAGTGACATTGCGGAAATTCCTGATGGTGCTGACAGCGGCGGAGTAGGATACAATACCAAAGCATACTGCACCGGCCAGCCGGGTGACAAGCTCGATGGCGAACTGCATCTTCGGAGGCAGCTTCTTCTGCAGCTCGGCCATGCGGATGTGTTCACCGTCCCGAGTAGCGTATGGAGCGGCGATGAAAACCACCACAATGAGGAAATA
>JAAYLE010000083.1 GCA_012522085.1 Bacillota bacterium
AACGCCTCGATCGCGGGCAGCCTTTTCCAAGGCTTTGATCAACTGCCCACCGCCCCCTGGAGTCCGGTGGGCCCGGGGGACCGGCGTCCAGCCGCCGAGCCCCAGATTCCTTGGCTCATAGGCGACTCCCAGCCTCATCAACCATTCCACATTAGCCGCGGACATGTCGACGACTGCCCGCACAAGTTCAGGATCGTTTTTGTAGTGACCGGCCTCCATCCAATATCTGAACAAGTCGCGCCTGGAGTCGGCTACACCTGCTTTGCTCTGGACAATAGTCTCCGCTCCCTGGATGGTGCCGCCGGATATTCCCGTCTCGCCGCCGAGGAAGGCCATCTTTTCCACCAGAACGACCTTAGCTCCATGGTCAGCAGCTTCAATCGCTGCCGAAAGACCAGCGCCTCCTCCGCCAATGACAACTACGTCGCACTCTAGACTTTGCGCCCATACTGCCGAAACGCCACAGAGCCACACCGCCAAGAGGATCAACATCCACTTCTTCATTTGCTGCCGCCTCCTTCCAGATTCAGCTTTCAACGTCCTTATTCGCCCGTTAGTGAATTTTCCCTCTAAGTTGTGTGAAAAGATTCTCGAGTGTGCCTCCTTGATGTCTTCGGGCTTATGGCTATCGCCCCTTTTATCAGCAGATTCGCCCCGGCGCCTCCCACCAACAAGGACTGGGTGGGACGGCCAGGGCCTTCACTGGAGACTGAACAGCCCCCGTTGTTTTGGAAATGTGCTGAAACACGATCAGGCGTTCGTTATGGAAGACAGGAGCGAAGGGGCCGTGGGCAAGAGGAGTTGCGACCACCAACGGCCCCGCGGAGGCGGGCTTTGGGAAAACCCAAAGCCCTATTTGAGAAACAAGCAGCGGGCATTCTGAGACAAAATCCCCTGCATTAGCTCCAGCGCGGAAGAAAAGCTGAGCTCACCGGCCGCCACTTTCCGGGCGAGGGCCTTCGTCAAGACTTTTCGCATGGCCAGGAGGGCGCCGTAGGACTCCTCCACCGAATGGCCATCGCCGCCCCACATGAGTTTGTTGGCCGGGACCAGATCCAGGATCTCGTCGAAAGCCCGATCGGCCGCCGCCGGACTGATTACGGGGAGCCAGCAAAGATCGTAGTAGACATTGGGCAGCATTTTGGCCAGGATGGCTCCCTCCCGCCAGTAGGGGTAGCCTGTGTGGAAGAGGATGAACTTAACGTCCGGATAGTCGAGGAACAGGCTGTTGAGCTGGACCGGGTTGGTATGGGCCAGGGAATGCTGATTGCGGGCCAGCATGCCTGTGTGGATCTGGAGGGGAAGTCCGAAGCGCTGGCAGCGGGTGATGGTCTCATAGAACATGAAGTCTTGAAAATCCCGGATCTCCTGCGGGGAGGGGCTCGCCTTGCCGAAAATCTCTGCCGCCCGGTTGCGGCTGACGGGGCTAAAGGTGAGGTCCCGCTCGTAGGCCATGGCCAGCTTAGCACATAATCCCCCCTGATCGACCGTCCGCTGGAAAGCCAAATCGAACATGGCCAACAGATCATCGAAGCTTTCCAAGGAGACGCTCCACCCTTTGGCCATCTCGGCCAGGCAGTTGCCATGCCGATCGACTAGATTCACATCATAGCCGTTGAGAAACACATCGACCCTCAGGGTTGGGCGAAAATACCGGGGATCGAAGTCATCCCCGCCGGGGCTCCAGTACTGATCGAGGATGCTGACCTCGTAATTCGCCTTCTCCTTCAGGACCAGCTCATACCAGTTGGGATCGGCATTGGCCCGGGCAAGCGCGACGGACAGCTCCTCCCAGGTGGATCTGGTCCAGGGGCCTGAAGGAATCCCAAAGAGATCCTCCAGGGCCCCTTGCAGCATGCGGTAGTAGCCCGTGTAGGCAACGGCGGGAAGATAGGGAGCTGCCTCTTCCCAGCCATAATCTCCCTCCCAAAGGGAGGGGGACATCCCCGCGGAGACCATATCCAGCCGGACATAGCAAATCTTCAAGAGGCTCCAGAGATCCCTGATGGTCCGCTGAGCCTCCGCCTGGGGGATGATATGCTCATGGGTATTGAACACAGGCGCCTCTTTGACAGCATCCAGCAACAGCTCCTGTACTACTTCCCTTTTCACAGCGGCTCCCCCTAGCTAATCTTGATCAGCACCTTCATGCTGTCATCAGCTTTCTCCATCAGCTCAAAACCCCGGACGGCATCCTCGAGGGGCACCTCGTGGGAAATCACCGAAGCTAAATCCACCTTGCCCGAGGCGACTAGTTCAACGGCCTGGTGGAAATCCTGGGGCACGTAGATGAAACAGCCGCACAGGCTGAGCTCACTGTAGGCCATGGTCCTGAGATCCAACGGCGGTTCCTCCTTGAAGATGGACACCACCACCAGCCGGCCTCCCTTTTTGACCAGCGGCACCAGGTAGCGGGCCGATGGCAAGGCCCCCGCCGCATCGAAGACCACGTCCACACCGCCGGACATGCTCCGAACAGCCTCCACCGGGTCATTCCGCCCATCGATGGGAATAAAGCCCATCTTTTCGGCTAACTTTAGTCGATTGGGCTTGATTTCAATCATAAACACCCGACGAGCTCCCCGCGCCCTGGCCGCTTGGGCAGTGAGAATACCGATGGGACCCGCGCCGACAACGGCCACATCCTCATCGATGGCTACCTTGCCCTTGTTCACCGCATGCACCCCGACCGCCAGCGGTTCGATCACCGCCCCTTCCCTGAGGGGCAGATCGGGGGGCAGCTTGTAGACCTTCTCCTGCTTGATGGTGAAGTACTCGGCGAAGGCTCCCGGTCCATCAACGCCCCGCACTCCGACCCCGGCGCACAGGTTGGACAAATTGGACCGGCAGTACTTGCACGTTCCACAACTAAAGGTAGGCTCGGCGGTGACCATGTCCCCTACCTGGAGACGATCGTCGACCCCCGGACCGAGCTCAGCCACATGACCCACAAATTCGTGACCGATGATGAGGGGGGCCTTGGCCCGCTGATGAAAGCCGCGGTAGATGGTAATGTCACTGCCGCAAATCCCCGTGTAGGCAACCTTGATCAAAACCTCCCCCGGCCGGGGTTCCGGCTTGGGACTGTCTTGCACCACCAGTTGATTCGGACCTTGCCAGACAAGACTCCGCATATCCATCCTCCTTATCCTAGTGCACTGCGGCAAATCTGTTCAAGTTCAGCCATCCCGGCTGGTCGGGGGTTGTTTCTCAGCAGCCGCTGCTGATCGAAGGACTTCTGGACCAATAGATCCAGGCGATCGGAATCGATCCCCACCTCGGGCAAGGTCTGAGGGCAGCCCACATCCTTGCCCAAGCGGGCAACGGCATCGACAGCCTGCTCACCCGCCTCATCGACGTTCAGGCCCTGAACGTCAAGGCCCATGACGGCGGCCAGACGGGCAAATTTCTCGGGATTGCTCTCCCGGTTGAACCTCATCACGTACGGAAGCATCAAGGCGTTGGCCCGGCCGTGGGTAACGCCAAATCCTCCCATAGCCATGGCGATGGCATGGACGGCTCCCAAACCCGCGTTGGCAAAAGCCATCCCGGCCAACATGCTCCCCATCATCATCTGTTCCCGGGCCTCCATGTTAGAACCGTCGGCCACTGCCCGGCGCAAGTTGGCGCTGATGAGTCTGACGGCCTCCAAGGCCAACAGATCCGTCATGGGAGATGCGTTGCGGGAAACGAAGGCTTCGATAGCGTGGGTGAGGGCATCCATGCCCGTTGCCGCGGTGACCGCGGGCGGCTTGCTCAAAGTGAGCTCCGCATCCACCAGGGATACATCCGCGTAAAGATAGGGACTGACTATGCCCTGCTTTTCGTGTTTGTCCGTGTCCAAAACGATGGCATTCGGGGTAACCTCGGTGCCGGTGCCGGCGGTGGTGGGGATGAGGAAGAGACCGATCTTCCTTCCAGGCACCTTGTTGGTGCCAAGATACTGGGGCAGGCTCTCCGGATCATCCATGGCTGCGGCGCCGGCTTTGGCCACATCAAGGCAGCTGCCGCCCCCCAGCCCAACCACCAGATCATACCCCCCGTCCTGGAGCCTAGCCGCGCAGTTGATCGCTGTTCTCATGGAAGGCTCCGGCTCCACATCGGCGAAAACATCAGTTTTGACGCCGTTTGCCTCAAGGTTTTCCACCAGCTTCCCAACGAGGCCCAAATCCACCATGGTCCCATCGGTAACGACCAAGGCCCTGCCTTTGCCTAATGACGCGGCCTCAGGCCCCGCCTGGGCCAAAGCTCCTCGACCAACGATCACCTTTCCCGCCGTCTTAAAAGCAGACAGACCCACTTTGGACACTCCTTCCCGTCTTTATTGGGCCATGAGTCCACCATCCACCGCGAGGATATGGCCGGTCACCATCGCTGCGGCATCACTGGCTAGGAAAAGAGCCGCACCAACGATATCCGGGGGCGTGCCCACCCTCCCCAGGGGTATTTGCTGCACTATAGCTTCGTAAGTGGCTGGATCGGCGTAAATCGGTTTCGTCAGTTCCGTAGCAAAGCTGCAGGGGGCCAGGGCATTCACCCGCACCCCAAAGGGGGCCCATTCCACGGCCAGAGTGCGAGTCACCTGGACGACTCCGCCCTTGCTGGCCGCATAGGCGACGCTGCCCGGCAAGGCCACTTGCCCGCCCACCGAGGCCAGGTTGACGATGCTCCCCGCCTCTTGGTCGATCATTACCTTGCCGACGGCCTGACAGCAAAGGAAGAGTCCTTTCAGGTTCACCGCCATGATCCGATCCCAATCCCCTTCATCGTAGTCCACCGCCGGGCCCCGCTTGGTAATCCCCGCGGAGTTGATGAGCACATCGATGCGCCCAAGTTCAGCCAGAGCTATCTCCACCATCTCCCGAACAGACCCCTTCTTGGTTACATCGACCTGGACCGCCCGGGCCCGTCCTCCCGCCTCAACGATCTCCTGGGCCGCGCGCCTTGCGCCCTCCACGTTCATATCGGCGATGACCACGTGGGCGTTTGCCTCCGCCAAGCCCTTGGCGATCGCCTCGCCGAGGCCGCTGGCCCCGCCCACGACAATGGCTCCCTTACCGGCAAAATCGAACAAGGCCAATTGGCTCACCTGCCCATTTCTCTGAGAATTGCCGAAGAAGCTTGGATGAACATGATGGTGTCGAGGCTGACGGCGACGAACCGGCAGCCTTGGGCGATCCGCTCCTTGGCCGCAGCCGGAGTGTCGGCCCAGATGCCGACGAACAAGCCTGCATCAAGGCCGGCTTTGATCGCCTTGTCGATGGCCCCCTTCACCTCCGGGTGCCCCCAGTTGCCCATGTGGCCCATGCTCGCTGCCAAGTCTCCGGGGCCGATGAAAATCCCATCCAGTCCGGGAACGGCCACTATTTCCTCCACGTTTTCCACTGCACGAATGTCTTCCACCTGCACAAACACGAGGACTTCCTCGTTGGCCTTGTCCAGATAGCTTTTCATGTCCCGGCCGTAGGTGGTGGCGCGGGAGGCGCCAAAGCCCCGCATCCCCAGGGGATGGTACTTGCTGTAGGATACGGCCCGCCTTGCCTCTTCGGCGGTGTTCACCATGGGCACAACCACTCCGTAAGCGCCAATGTCCAGGGCCCGCTTGATCAAGGCCATTTCATTCCACGCCACCCTGATGAAGGGGACGCACGGACCCTTCCCCAAGGCCTGCATGTGGGCCATGGCCGACTCGACGGATAGGGGGCCATGTTCGGTATCGATGATGACAAAATCGTAGCCCACATCGGCCAATATTTCGCTGACTGCCGGGCTGCCCAAGGTCAAGAACGTCCCGATGGCCGCCCTTTCCTGCATCATTGCCTTCACCGGATTCTTCATCCTTGCTTCCTCCTTTGCTTGCAGGGGGCGACGACGGCTCCTTCACCGGCGGAGCGGGCCAAGGCCACATACTTAGCCAAGGCTCCCTTTAGGCGTCTTTCCGGAGGGCTCCACTGCTCCCGCCGGCGGGCCAGCTCATCATCGGCCACCTCTAGGGTCAAAGTCCGGTTGGGAATGTCGATGCTGACCATGTCCCCCGCTTCCACCAAGGCTAAGGGTCCGCCCTCAAAGGCTTCGGGGGAAATGTGGCCGATGCAGGGCCCGCGGGTGGAGCCGGAAAAGCGCCCATCGGTCACCAGGGCCACGCTTTCGCTCAGCTGCATCCCCATCAAGATGGAGGAGAACATATGCATCTCCCGCATCCCGGGTCCTCCCTTGGGGCCTTCGTAGCGGATGACGACCACGTCCCCCGGATGCACCTGCTCCGACATTAGAGCTGCCACCGCTTCTTCCATGGAATCGAAGGGCTTGGCCGGCCCCCGGTGGACCATCATCTTGGGCGAGACCGCGGACTGCTTGACGACCGCCCCTTGGGGAGCCAGATTGCCGTATAGGACGGCGATTCCCCCCTCAGGCCGAAGCGGCCTGGTCAGGGGACGGATCATGTCTTCATCAACAGGAGGTTTTATGCCCTCGCGAAGGGTTCCGTAAACCGTCCGGACAGACAGGTCCAACAACTCCCGTAGCTGATAGAGCACACCCGGCACCCCTCCCGCCTCCATCAGACGCTGGACGGGATAAGCCCCCGAAGGCTTGACATTACAGATGTGGGGCACCTGGCGGCTGATGAGGTCGAAGTCGTCGAGCGACAGCTCGATTCCAGCCTCATACGCGATGGCCAGCAAGTGGAGGACGCTGTTGGTTGACCCCCCCAGGGCCATGTCGGCGATGATGGCGTTCCGCAAAACCTCGGGGGTGATGATCTGAGATGGAGCAAGGCCTTCCCTTACCATTTCCACCGCCCGCCGTCCGGACTGGCGGGCCAGCCGCAGCTTGGCCGCATCGGGAGCATGGATCAGGGAGCACCCTGGCAGAGTGAGTCCCAGGGCTTCAGCCAGGGCGCACATGGTGTTGGCCGTTCCCAGCATGGAGCAGGAGCCTGGTCCCGGCAGGGCCCGCTCCTCGATGGCAGCAAGCCTATCTTCCGAGATGCGGCCCGCCTTGACTTGGCCGACGAACTCCCGCATATCCGTCAATGTCAAATCTTTATGCTCCCCGCACCGTCCCGGATACATCGGTCCGCCGGTGAGGATGATGCTGGGGATGTTGGTCCGCACCGCGGCGATGATCTGCCCCGGCACCGTCTTGTCGCACGCCGGCATGAGGACCATGCCGTCGAGGCGATGAGCCTCAACCATCAATTCTACCGAATCCGCGATGACCTCCCGGGAGGGAAGGGGATAGCGCATGCCCACATGGCCCTGGCACAACCCATCGCAGATGGCAATGGTGTTAAACTCGACGGGGACCCCCCCTGCCTCCCGAATCCCCTCCCTGACGGCAATCGCCAGCTCCCGCAGGTGACGATGACCGGGGACGATCTCCGTGTAGGAGCTGACCACCCCGATCAAGGGCTTGCCCATATCCTCCGGACCCAGCCCCATCGCATACAACAAAGCCCGATGGGCTGCCCGCTCCAGGCCTTGGGTGACTTCGCTGCTTCTCAAGTTGGCTGCTGACACCAGAAGGTCTCCTTTCTCCATCCACTACGCGAGGACAGCCATAGTCGCACTGGCCTCAGGCATGACTAAAGCAGAATAATTTGGTCCGTACTTGGCCCTGACTTTGGCTAAAGCCTCTTCCAGATCGGCCGCGGGCGTGAAGAAGTAATCCCGGACCATCCCATCATCCATGTTGGAGACGAGGATGCAATCCTTCTCCTTCAAGACCCGGGCGATAGCATAGGCCTTGTGGCCGCCCATGACAAATTTGACGCCGATGCGGTCGATAATGTCCTGGAGGCTGTTGGCCGCAAGCATCCACTCGTTGAAGACCTCATCCCCATGGCCTTCGGGGCACTCGGCAACCAGGATGATGGTCCCTCCGGGTTTGACCGCAGCCGCTGCATTCTCCAGGCCCTTTTGGGCCTGGTAGAGGTTAATATCCTTGGGGTAGCCCCCGACTCCAGCGATGACCACATCCACTTGCTCGGCTACAGGGACGGTATAAACCTTCCGGCAAACTTCCACCCCTTGCCGCCAGGCCTCCTCCAAGTCCCCGGCCACGACAGCGACGATCTTCTTGTCTTCATTGGTGACCGCATTCAAGATGAAATCGACCCCCGCCCGGCGGGCCGCCTCGAGCATCTCCTGATGGATGGGATTGCCCTCAAGACGTCCTGGGGCAGACTCGGGACGGACCAGCATGGAGTGATTGCCTTGGATCGTCTCCCGTCCCGCCACTCCCGGCAGGATGGACTTGCGTCCCCCGGCAAAGCCGGCCATGTAGTGGGGCACGACCACCCCGGTAGTCACCACTAGGTCAGCCTCGACGACGCGCCTGTTCACATACAAGGGGCTGCCATGGGGCAATCGTCCCAAGTACACCAAGTCCCCGTCGGCATCGTGGTTGATGAAACGGTACCGTCGGGGGAAATCGCCGAAGATGGCCAGGTTCTCCTCCTCCGTATGGCCCCGGTGCAGGCCCGTTGCCACCATGAAGGTCACCTCATCAACTTCCTTAAGCTCCTCCTCCAGGGCAGGCAGGTAGACATGATAAGGGGTGGGCCTAGTTATGTCGTTGACCACCACCACCGCGCTCTTGGCCTTTTTCTGCCGGATGATCTCCCTCAGGGGAGGACTGCCGATTGGTTCCGCCAGCGCCTTTTTCACTGCTTCCAGTTCGTCGGGAACGACGGGCACTTCTCTGGCCCGGACGAACCCGACCAGGTTTTCTGGCGGGATCTGGGCAGACATTTGTCCCTTGCCGTATTTCAACACAATCTCCATACAACTCAAGCGGGCATCCCTCTTAGGATGGCCGCATCGTCCCTCCTTTGCAGAGCATCTGGGAAGGTTTTCGCCTCCTCGCCGGCAGATCCCTGCCCCTGGACTCCCCAGGAGAAGACTTCCTATGACCATCGGCCCCGATGGGCCTATCTACGAAAAAGGCCCCGCTGCAGGGGCCTCTAAGCTAATATAATTCCCTTCGGCATTCGACAATGGCCTCCCGCAGGGCGGCCATTCCGTCCCGCAAGGCCTCCTCGGTAATGATCAAAGGCGGGTTGATCTTGATAGTGGCCGGTCCGGGTCCGACGGGAGCAAAGAGCATCAGGCCCTTTTCCACCGCCCGCTGCACTGCCGCGAAAGCCAGGGCAGGAGCGGGATTCTTCGTGTTCGGCTCAACCAGGCCGATGGCCCCTACCAGCCCCCGCACCCGGATAGGCCAGACGATGTCGGGGCAGGCTCTCGCAATCGCTTCTGCCTCTTCCCGCAGGACCGCCTCCATGGCTTGGGCCTTGCTGACCAGGTCTTCTTCCAAGATGAGCTCGAGGTGAGCAAGGGCCGCGGCGCAGCTGACGGGATTGCCGCTGTGGGTATTGGTCAGGGCCCCTGGCGGGAACTGGCGCATGATCTCTCCCCGCCCGATGACCGCCGACAAGGGCAGGCAGCCGGAGATGCCTTTGCCGCAGCAGATAAGGTCAGGTTCCACCCCATAATGCTGGAAGGCGAAAAACTCACCCGTCCGGCCGAAGCCCGCCTGCACCTCATCGAAGGTGAGGAGGATCTGGTTGGCCCGGCACCACTCGGCGAGCCGTTCAACGTAGCCCTTAGGCATGAACCTGGCTTCGCCCCCCTGGTAGCTTTCGGTGATCACGCCGGCCAAACGCCCCTGGTAGTCTTTCCCGCCCAGGCGCTCTTCGAGGAAGGAGAGGAACTGCCCGAAGCATTCATCTTCACATTCGGCATAGCCTTCCTTGCCCACGGGGCAGCGGTGGCAGTCGGGGAAGGGCGCCTGGTGGATGTCCGGATCCAAGTTGACAATCCACTCTTTCAAGGAAGGCGTGCCGCCGATCTGCTGGGCGCCGAGGGTGCGTCCGTGGAAAGCTCCTTCAAAACAGACAATCCCGATTTTCTTGTTGCCCCCTAGACCCCGGCCAAAGGTGCGCATCAGCTTTAAGGCATGCTCGGTGCTCTCCGAGCCGGTGGTGAGCAAGAACACAACATCAAGGCCGGGCGGAGCCACCTCTTTGAGCTTCTCGACGAAGCGGGCCCGGGGTTCGTTGGCAAACAGAAAAGTATGCCACACCCCCGTCTCCAGTTGGTTTAGCATCGCTTCATACATCTTCTCCCGCTTGTAGCCGGCGTTGGCCACAAGGACGCCCGAAGTGAAGTCCACCCACTTGTTCCCTGCCCGATCGTAGATGGAGAAGCCCTCGGCCCGGTGCCAGACGATCGGCGGCTGGCTGACGGTGGCCCGGGGCTCGACCCGGCGCAGCCTTTCTAAAATAGGCACCGTCTCCGGAGCGGGGATCTTAGTCTTGATCCGACGATAGGGCGTGCTTACCTCTGGTACCTCTCGCGGCTGCCAGTTGAACTCCACTGCATCTACCCCCTCTTAACGCTGGTCTCCTCTAGCACGTCCATAGGATGAATAGACGGGGCTTAGGCATAACTAGGACTATTCTCGCCTTATACTTCTTCTTTGACAAAACTATTACCTTCTCTCACCCCGACTCCAGGGGGAAGGAATCGGCTGAAAGCCGTCGAAGGGAAGCTTTGATCCCAGGGAGGAGTCGGCATTGCAGGAACTTTACCTAGAGGTCACCACCAGATGCAATCTAAACTGCCGGACATGCATCCGCCACTCCTGGCAGGAGCCCCTCGGGGATATGGATGGCGGGACCTTTTCCCTGCTGTTGCAGAACCTCCCCAGACTGCAGAAGGTCCAGATCGCGGGTCTCGGGGAGCCCCTTTGTCATCCCGACTTGATGGCGATGATTGAGGGGCTGAAAAGAAAGGCCAACCAAGTTGAGCTGATTAGCAACGGCCTTCTCCTCGACCGGGAGACAGCCCTGTCTTTTCTCGAGGTGGGGCTCGATCGGCTGATCCTGTCCATCGACGGAGCCGAGCAGGAAACTTACCGGCAAATCCGGGGCGGCAGCCTGGGGAAGGTGCTGGCCAACCTGGAAAGGCTGATCGAACTAAAAAAAGGCCGCGGGTGCAGCCATCCCCAGATCGGCTGCGAACTCGTGGCCATGAAAGACAACATCGACGAGCTCCCCGCCTTGATCAAACTGTTGCAAGGGCGCGGGGTTGAGTTTTTGATCGTGACTAACGTCCTCCCCTACACTACGGAGATGAAAGACCAGGTCCTCTACGGGGAGGATTTCTTGCGGTCTCTCCCTGGCCGTCCGGACCCGGCGGCCGTTTGGGAGCACATCTTAAAGGAGCTGGGAGACATGCCCGTTTCCCTCCCGGCGATCACCTGGGAGCACGGCGGCCGCTATTGCCGCTTCGCCAGGAGAAGGGCCCTGGCCGTCTCCTTCACCGGCGAGGCAGCCCCCTGCTATCCCCTCCTCCACTCTTACACCTGCCACATCTTCGACCGGGAAAAGGCCATCCATAAACATATCCTCGGCAGCATCCACCATGAATCCCTGGCCGCCATCTGGGATGCCTACCAGCCCCTGCGGACCCAATTGGACGAGTTTTCCTTTCCCGACTGCCCAACTTGCAGCGGCTGTGACATGGTCGAAGAGAACTTAGAGGACTGCTGGGGCAACAGCCCGGCCTGCGGCGATTGTCTATGGGCCGCGGGGATCATTCAGTGTCCATGAACTCCCATTCGAAAAGCTCCTCGTCTTTGAGTTCATACACCCGCGCCGCGGCAGTTCTTTCCCCATCCTGCCGCAGCCACTGCCCCATCTCCGCCTGCATGGAAGGAAGCAAAGCAATCTTCAGACTCCGAGCCCCCTGGATGAACACCGCTTCCGGCATGCCCTCATCGCTCGCTTTGATGTTCCCCTTGCCATAGGTGCAGCCGGTTGCCAGCTGGAGTCCGTCATTCATACAGGACACAGGCGGGGTAGTCCCTGCCTTGGAGGCGATCTTCAGCTCGAAATACTTCTTCGCCCCGAGAAGCCGCAAGGCCAGCTCCCCCATCCGGCAGCCCACCACCACGTACGGACCCAAGTGCCCGTGAAATTCTTCCAATTTGGCCAGCGTTTCCTTCAATGTCATCTTCCCTCCCTGACGTAAATCGGCAGCCTCGTTTTTTCCAGACCATAGACCAATGGGGGAATGACCGCCAGCTGGATGAGGATCCCCGGCAGGCTCCCCAGGACGCCGTAGGTGATCGGGTAGATCACCGCGATCTTTTCAAAGCCAAACATGGGCAGGATGAAAGCTCCTAGCAGTCCGTAGACGATCCTTCCGGCAGCCATGGCCGATAGCAAACAAGGCGCCGGACTCAGCTTCGTATTCCGGTAGCAAAGACCCGTGGCCGCACCATAGACGGCAAGTTCGATCATCATCGTCTGGGCAATGGGCGGCATGAGGGGCGGCATCCCCGTCAAGACCGCGCTGAGCAGGGGGGTAAGAAAACCTACCAGTCCACCGATGATGGGTCCCACCATGAAACCGGCCAGTAGAACGGGGATATGCATGGGCAGGAAGACCTTGCCCATGCCAACAGCGTGGAACATCATGGGCAGGATGATTCCCGCGGCAACAAGCAAAGCACCCATCGTAAGCCTGCGCAAATTCATCGCCAACGCCTCCCAAGGGCTGATTGAGTGTTACGAACTCCCGCTTGCGTAACACGTCTACCTGGCCTTTCGCCCTGGGGCCAGCCGATCCCTTCCGGACAAATCGGCTTTTTTGCGCCGCAAGAAATTCCATGTCGGGCTCTGCTATCCCCTTGCCAGCCCATCGCGCCTGGCCCGCCAGGGGCGATAGAACTTGTAAATGGTGCTGGCGATGGGTTGTTGAATCAAAGTGTTTAGTGTGATGGGCAGGGCCATCAGGGGTGAGAAGTAGCTCACCGCAATCAGGATGCCCGCACCGTTGTTGCGCATAGTGGCCGCATACGTCATGGTGATGGATGCGGCATAATCCAAGCCGAAGAAGACGGTGATGGCGAAACCTAATAGGTATCCTCCCATCATCTGCATGAAAACGACCAGGTAGAGGCGGACCAGCTCCACCGCCGGGATCCCTTGGAGATAAGGCACGAGCAAGGCCGCGTTGATGGCCAGCATGCTAAGCATGAAGGGTTTGACCAGGAGCCCGATTTGGGGACCGTGGCTGTCGATGAAGGCTCGCCTGCGTTCACCGACGATGAGTCCCAACGCGACCGGAATCATCACCGTCCAAAACAGCCCCCGCATGAGGGGGCCGGGATCGAAATCGATCATGGTCCCGATGAAGAGGGCCAAGACTGCCGGGGTGGCAAGGCCGCTGAGCAGAGTCGTCAGGCTGACGGCGGTCAGTCCCAAGGCCAAATCGCCGCCGGCGATCCCCGCCCACATGGAGCAGGTGGCGGCAACGGGGAGGGAGTTGATCAGGACGAGGCCCGCGGCCAGCTGGGGTTCATGGGCGAGGAAGCCCTTGGCCATGGTCCAGGCGAAAAAGGGCATCACCAGGTAGGTTAACAATAATAGCAGGCCGATCTTGCCGGGGGAGCGAAGGGCCCGGACCACGTCGGCCAGTCGGCAGCGAAGGGCGACGAGGAACATGATGAGGGCAATGAAGTAAGGAGCGATGAAGACAACCCGGGCAAGACCGGGGCAGAGCATCCCGAAAGCTAAACTGGCCAGGATCAGCCACGTGAACCTGGCCTCGAGCCAACCATTCCAACGCGCCATGGCTTCAATCAACAGAACTCCCCCCAAACGCATCGGGACGGGACCGAGGTCCCGCCCCTCATCCTCCCTGTTCCGATTTGACCAAGGGGATGACTCCGCCCCCCTGGATGATCTTTCTGATTTCCGGCGGGAAGGGAGCGAAGGTGAGGACTTCCCCGTTCGCCAGGGTAATAGTCCCCTCTTCCAGATCGATGGTGAGCAGATCCCCTTCCGCAACCCCAGGCTCCGCAGCGAGGCGGATGGCAGGCAGACCTAAGTTGATGGCATTCCGGTAAAAGATCCGGCCGAAGGAGAGGGCCAAGACTGCACCAACTCCCGCCTCCTTGAGGGCGATGACCGCATGCTCCCGGCTCGATCCACAGCCAAAGTTCCTGCCGGCCACGATGATGTCGCCGGGACGCATCCTTTCGGCAAAGGTAGGGTCCGCTCCCTCCATGGCATGGGCGGCGATGGCCTTGGGATCGGTCAGCTCCAAGTAGCGGCCTGGATAAATCTGATCCGTGTCGACATTGTCTTTGAAGATGAAGGCCCGTCCTTGCAGCTTGCCCATCATGATCCCTCCTCCATTACTTCCCGCGGATCGGTTATTCGTCCCCGCAGGGCCGAGGCGGCAACAGTCAGGGGCGATGCCACATAAATCTCCGCCTGGGGGCTGCCCATCCGGCCGGGGAAATTCCGGCTAGATGCGCTGATGCACACTTCCCCCGGCCCCAGCATGCCTTGATGGATCCCAATGCACGGTCCACAGCCCGGGGATGTCACCGTCGCGCCGGCTTCGACTAAGTCTTGGATGCAGCCTGTCTCGATGGCCTTCAGGAAAACCTCCCTCGAGGCGGGGGTGATGACCAGGCGCACTCCCGACGGGATTTTCCTCCCCCGCAGGACCTGAGCGGCCATCTCCAGATCCTCAAGGCGCCCCCCGGTGCAGGTGCCGATGAAGGCCTGGTTGATGGCCGTCCCGGCATATTCCCCCACCGGATGAACGTTGTCGACGCTGTGGGGTGCAGCCAGCAAAGGCTCCACCTGGCTGACGTCGAACTCGTAGACTTCAGCATACTCATAATCCGGGTCCGTCGCATCGAGGGGATAGTCCTCGATGCCCCTGGCCGCGAGGTACTCTTGAACTTTGTGGTCGGGTTGGATGTAGGTGGTCTTGGCTCCCATTTCCACGGCCATGTTGCAGATAACCATCCGCTCGGCGATGGAAAAGTCCGCTAGGGCAGGACCAGCATACTCGATGGCTTTGTAGACGAAGCCATCGGCTTTGAACTCCTGCAATAACCGAAGGACCACATCTTTGGCCGTCGTCCCCCGCTGGAGGCTCCCGGTCAGTTCGATCTTGACCACCTCGGGGACGACAAACCACAATGTCCCCCGGATCAGAACCACCGCCAGGTCCGTTGCGCCCACCCCGGTGGCAAAGGCCCCGAAGGCCCCGTGGGTAGTGGTGTGGCTGTCCGTCGCCACCAGGACCATCCCCGGGCGGACGAGGCCAGCCTCGGGCATCACCTGATGGCACACCCCAGCGTCGATGTCAAACAGGTTGGTAATCCCCTGGGCGGCGGCAAACTCCCGCATGAGGCGGTGATTGTCCGCGGCCTTGGGAGTTGGCGGCGGCGAGTAGTGGTCAAAGACAAAGGCCACTTTGTCCGGATCCCACACCGCCCTGCCGTCCATGGCCTCGAAAGACTGGATCACCTGGAGATAAAGGTCGTTAATCTCTGCGAGATCCACGGCCGCGGTGACTATCTCCCCGGCCCGGACCCGGTCCTTCCCCGCGGCCCGGGCCAAGATCTTCTCGATTGCGTGCATTCCTTCTCCCCCTACTAGAATTTGAGCAGAATCTTAACTGCGTCGCGAGTCCGCTTGTCCATGACTTCCAAGCCCTCCTGGGCCTGGGCGATATCCAGCACCTCGGTGATGAGGGGCCGACTATCAAGCTGGCCCTCCGCGACCATATCCAAGGTATTCTGGAATCCTTCCGCAGTATACATCAAGCAGCCCCGCAAATCAATCTCCTTGGCAGTCAGCGGGAAGATCTCCAAATTGTCTGCTGGCCCTTCGAAAAAGCCGATGAGCAAAGCTTTGCCCCTTTTCCTCACGGCCTTGATGGCCTGCTCGACGACGGGGCTTGCGGCCGCGGTAATGAAGGCCACATCCGCGCCTTTGCCCTTCGTCTCTTCCAGGACGACGGACACGGGGTCTTTCTGGCGAACGTTGATGGTATGGGTTGCCCCCAGCTCCCTGGCCTTGGCCAGATTGAAATCTAAAACGTCCGTGGCGAAGATCCGCCGGGCGCCCGCCTGCCGGGCCGCCATGATGGTGACGAGCCCGATGGTGCCCGCTCCCAACACGAGGACGCTGTCGCCCAGACCCATCTCCGACCAGCGCACAGCGTGGACGCCAACGGCCAGGGGTTCGACCATGACGCCCTCTTCATAGCTCAGGCCATCGGGCAGGCGATAGACAACTTTGGCGGGGGCGATGATGTACTCGGCAAAGGAGCCGGGCCATTCCTGCGTTCCGAGGACGATCTTGCTTTCACATAAGTTGTTTAGTCCCCGGCGACACATGTAACACCGCTCGCAGCCGATCTGGGGTTCGACGGTCACCCGGTCCCCCACTTTCAGGCCCTCGACATCACTGCCCACCTCAACGATGTCGCCGGCTAGTTCGTGGCCCAAGATGACGGGCGGCTTGCGGTAAGGATGGGTGCCTTTGAAGGCATGCACTTCAGAACCACAAATCCCCGTCACCCGAACCTGGATCTTGACTTCTCCCGGCCCGGGAGAGGGCTCCTTCACATCTTCCAGCACTATGCGGTAGTTTTCCTTCAGTACTGCCGCCCGCATCTTTGACACCTCCACTCCTTACAACAGCCCGGCTTCCTGCAGGATTTGCCGCAAAGTCTCCCGGGCCGAATCAGACAAGGGCAGCAACGGCTGGCGCGGCTCGCCGCCAAAGTAGCCCCTCATTTCCATCGCCGCCTTTAGGCCGGGAACGCCCATCTGGGCGGTGATGGCCTGGTTGACGGGAAGCATGCGCAAATGGAGCTCCCGGGCTTCCTCCATCTTGGCCTCCTGGAAAAGCCGCTGAATCTGGACGCACTCATCAGGCGCAATGTTGGCCAAGGCCAAGATGCCTCCCTGGGCGCCGACAGCCAGAGCCGGCAGGAAGTGATTGGCCGATCCAGCCAGGACGTCAAAGCCCTTCCCCGCCGTCAGACGAACCAGCTGGGCCAACTGGACGATGTTCCCCGATGTATCCTTCATCCCGATGATGTTGTCGTGGGCCGCCAAAATGGCCACCGTGTCGGGGGCAATGTTCACCCCTGTGAACCCCGGGACATTGTAGATCATGACCGGAATGGGCGAGGCATCGGCCACCTCGGTGTAGTGGCGGATTAAGACTTCCGACGTCATCCTTCCTGTGTAGTAGTGGGGATTGACGATGATGGCCGCGTCGGCCCCGGCTTCGGCCGCCTTCTTCGTCATCCGGATGGTCGCCCTGGTGGACTCCATCCCCGTTCCGGCAATGAGCACCTTATCCACCGCCATGTGCTTGCGCACGAGCCCGATGAGATTCACCTTCTCATCTTCGTCCAAATAGGGGAATTCCCCATTGGAGCCAAGCACCACATAGCCCTGAAGATCAGTCTTGTTCCACCGCTCCATGTTGAAGGCAAGCTTGCTCTCGGAGATCTCCCCGTTTTCAAAGGGGGTAGCGATAGGTGGAAATACTCCCTTTAGACAGACAGCCACGTTCATTCTCCTTTCTGCTCAAGAACTTGGGGATTGACTAGATTGCGCGGGATGCGCCCAGCCAGGGCCGCCAGGACTTCTTCAGCGACCATGGTGGCCATCCGCTGCATGGCTTCCTCGGTGACCGCCCCCACATGGGGCGTTGCGATCACATTCTCCAGCTGCACCAACGGATTGGTTGCCCGGGGAGGCTCCTCGACGAAAACGTCCAGCCCAGCCCCGGCTAGCTGGCCATTCCTCAGCGCTTGATAAAGGTCTTCTTCATTCACTACTCCGCCCCGGGAGGTGTTGATCAGGAAGGCCGTCGGCTTCATCATGGCCAGCTCCCTAGCCGCCACGATGTCCTTCGTCTCCGGGGTCAAGGGAACATGGACAGACAAGAAGTCCGCCTCCCTGAGGACTTCTTCCAGGGAGCACAGCTCAACTTCATCCGATTCCTTCACGTAAGGATCGTAGGCCAGGACTCGCATGGCAAAGGCCAGTCGACAGCACTTGGCCAGATGGCCGCCGATCCGCCCAAGGCCAATGAGCCCCAAGGTCTTGCCATTCAGCTCATTGCCCATGTAGCGCTTTTGCTGGCCTAAACGTCCCTCGCGAATCTCCAGGTGGGCAAGGCTCACCTTATTGGCCAAATTCAGCATCAAGGCCAAGGCATGCTCGGCCACGGAGATGGAATTGGCCCCCGGGGTAAACACAACGGCCACACCATGCCGGGTGGCCGCATCCACATCGATGTTGTCATAGCCCACCCCGTGTTTGCCGATGACTTTCAGATGCGGCAGGGAAGCAATCACATCGGCCCCGATCTTAGCCGTGCGCACAACGATGCCATCGATCGGACCGAGCTCCTTGATGAGCTCATTTACCGGCCGCCCCTCGCTAAAGATTACCTCGGCTTTTCCTTTCAGCAGCTTGACGCCCGCGTCGTGAATAGGTTCCGTCACCAAAATCCGATGCAACAGCCGCCTCCTCCTTCCAGGTCCGGCCAACCCAGGTTTTGTTCCGATTTGAGTGTTCTTTAGGAACCAGCCAAAATCCTTTCCCAATCAAGTTCTTTTAACTGCAGGAGATTCTTTTCTGTCCCAGAATAAGTGACAAAAAGCGGAAAGCGAGGTAGAGGCATGAACCATCGGGACAGACTCTTAGCTGCCATCAATCACCGGGAGCCCGACCGGGTACCCGTCGATCTAGGGGCCACCGCGGTGACCAGTCTCCACATCGACACCCACCGCAAACTCAAGGCCCATTTTGGCATCAACGATCCGGAAGAGACCATCGTCAACCGAATGATGCAGACTGTCCTCCCCCATGAAGAGATCCTGAAACGCTTCGATGTGGATGTGCGAGGGGTATTCATGGGCAGGCTCGACAGCCGTCCGGAGATCGAACGCCCCCTCAACAGTTCGACGGTTTATACCGATGAGTGGGGAGTCACCAGGATCAAGCCCCCCACCTCCCATTATTACGACTTGTACGAGTGCCCCTTCGACCGGGAGGACCTGACCATCACCGATGTCAACAACTACAACTGGCCCGACCCCGAGGATCCAGGCCGCTATCGGGGCGTGGTAGAGCGGGCCCGGGAGCTCCGGGAGAAGACCGACTACGGCGTGATGTTCGTATTCAATGTCAACGTAGTCCACGTGACCCAGTTCATGCGGGGCTTCTACCTCTGGTTTGAAGACCTCCTCCTGCGGCCTGAGCTTCTCCGGACCATGATGCGCCGCGTGGTGGACATCCACTTGGCGGTGGGCGAGCGGATCCTGCCCCAGGTGGCCCCTTATGTGGACATCGTCCAGGTTTCCGACGATATGGGCACCCAAGACCGGCTGCAATTCTCACCCGAGATATACCGGGAGATCATCAAGCCCTTCCATCGGGAGATCTACAACATGATCCATGATTTGACCTCCGCCAAACTTTGGCTCCACTCCTGCGGCGCGATCAGCGAAGTCCTCGACGACCTGATCGAAATCGGGGTTGACATCATCAACCCCGTGCAAGTCGCCGCTAAAGGCATGGAAATTGAGTCCCTCAAAGAGCGCTTCGGGGATCGGATAGTCTTCTGGGGCGGCATCGACACCCAGAAGCTCCTGCCCCAAGGCTCCCCCGAAGAGGTGGCCGAGACTGTCCGGCGGACCGCCAAGATCCTAGGCAAAGGCGGCGGCTACGTCCTTTGCGGGACCCACAACATCCAGCCGGAGGTGCCCGTGGAAAACATCATCACCATGTACGATACCATCATTAATCCGTAAGGCCCTCGTAGGCCCCCCAAGGATTCTGAACGACAAGCTTGCCCCCGCTGATTTCCAAGGAGGCCCCGGTGATGTAGCCGGCGGCCTCCGATGCTAAAAAGAGAACGGCCCGAGCCACATCCTCCGGCTCCCCCCAGCGGCGCAGGGCCAGGGTATCCAGGAGAGAGTCTCCCCACTCGGCCCGGGCCCCGGCCGTCATGTCCGTGGCGATGGTCCCGGGAATGTAGCAGTTCACCGTGATGTTGCAAGGGCCGACCTCCCCCGCCAGCACTCTGCTGAAGGCCAGGATGCCCGCCTTGCTGGCAGCGTAGGCGCTTGCGCCCAGGGCGGGGATCTTCGCGGCGAAGGAGGAAGCGTTAATGATCCGCCCCCATCGCGCTTTTTTCATGGCGGGCAGCACCGCCCGGCAGCAGTTGAAAACCCCCTTCAAGTTCACCGCGACCACCCGGTCCCATTCCTCCTCCGTCATCTCCAGCAGGGGCTTGACGAGATAGATCCCCGCGTTGTTGATCAGGATGTCGATCCGACCCCACCGGTCGAGGATATCCTGAGCCGCTCCCTCCACCTGGGAGCTTTCGGCTACATCGGCCCGGAGGGGGAGAAGCTCACCAGAGGACCAGGAGCCAACAAGCTCCCGCAGGGCCTCCTCACAGTAATCCAGGGCGGCCACCCGGCACCCTTCCCGACCCAGCTCCCGGGCGACAGCAAGACCAATGCCCCGGCCGGCCCCGGTTACCAGGGCGACCTTCCCCTCAAGTCCCAAATCCATTCAGTACCATCCCTTCTCAAGCAAACCCTAGCATTCGCGGCACGACCAGGATGAACCAGGGTATGTAGGTAATGAGAAGAAGCACCGCAATCTCAACGAGGAGGAAGGGCAAAATTGCCTTGGTCAGTTCTTCCAGAGTCACTCCGGCGATAGGACAGGCAACGAACAAGCACACCCCCAGGGGCGGCGTTGCCAGACCAATGTTGAGATTCACGATCATCACCAGGGCAAAGTGCAAGGGATGGATGCCGAACTTGGCCGCAATGGGCGCCAGGATCGGGGCAAGGATGATGACGTTGGCCCCCGTCTCCATGAACATGCCCATGATCAGCAGGAAGACGTTGATGAGCATCAACATCACGGCTGGACTGTCGGTAATGGACAGGAAAAGCTCAGCGATCTGCTGCGGCACCCGCTCCACAGTCATGGCCCACCCGAACACCGCCGCGGAGCCAATAATGAACAGGATGATGGAAGAGGTGCGGGCCGTCTTGGCCATACACTCCATCACCGACTTGAAGGTGAGAGTCCTAAAAACGAACACCCCTGCCAGCAAAGCATAACCCACAGCAACGGCCGCGGCTTCCGTTGGGGTGAACATGCCGCTCAGAATCCCTCCGATGATGATCAACGGCATCAACAGAGCGATGAAGGCATCTTTGAACCCGATCAAGAACTCCTTAATCGTCACCGGTTCCAATCGGCGGGGATGATTCAGCTTGATCGCGTAATAATGGCAAACGACCATTAATCCTAGTCCGATCAACAGACCAGGCACGAACCCCGCGGCAAACAGGGCGCCGATGGACAGGCCCACCGTCGATCCGTAGATGACCATGACAATGCTGGGAGGAATGATCGGACCAATGACAGACGACGAGGCCGTCACCGCCGCGCTGTATTCGGGGCTGTATCCCTCCTCAACCATGGCGGGGATCAAGATGGAGCCGATGGCTGACGTGTCGGCTACTCCCGCCCCGGTAAGACCCGCAAAGAAGATGGAGGCCACCACGTTGGCCTGGGCCAGTCCCCCCGGGACCCGGCCGACGATGAGATGGGCAAAACGGACCAGCCGCACGGTGATCCCCGTTGCGTTCATTAGTTCTCCCGCCAGGATGAAGAAGGGAATGGCCATCAGCGGGAAGGAATCGATTCCGCCAAACATCCTTTGCGGAATCACATCAAAGGAAATCGTATTCCACGCCGACAGGAAGCTAAAGGATGCCACTGCCAGGGCGAACGCAATGGGCGCCCCGGTGAGGAGCAGCGCAGCAAAGGGAATCAGAAGCCAGCCGGTCATGAGCCCACCACCTCCTGAACATCAGCTACCAAGTTGATCCCGAAAAGGGCCGCCAAATCTTTAAAGATGAGGTCCAGCAGCTGGATCTGCATCAAAACCGAGCCGACGGTCACCCCCACTCGGGGATAAAACATCGGCATCAACATAGCCCCCGACTTGGACCGCCAGCCAAGCTGGGCTATGCGCCAGCTGTGTTTGATCAAAATGAGCATGAAGTAAAACATGGCTACCTTGATGAGAAGCCTCACAAGTCGCCCCAGCGGCTTGGGGAGCTTGTCAACTATGAAGGTTACGCCCACGTGCTCACCCACCCGCAGGGCAGAACTGGCGCCCACGAAGGCGCACCAAACCATGAGGTAGCGGGCCAGCTCCTCAGGCCAGGGAAGAGCGGCTTTGACAATGTAACGAAAGATTACTTGCAATATCACAACAAAGGTCATCACGGCCACTAGCGCTATGCCCATGGCCGAGGCCAGCCGATCGGACCAATCGCTGACAACTTCCACTACTCGATAAGTGCGGTAAAATAGCCCGGTACGCAAGAGTCTACCCCTTTCAACAGGGCGGCGGGCCCAAAGCCCACCGCCCCTCATCTAGTCCTTAGCGATAGCCTAGCTTCGCCTCCGCTTCGGCAACAGCCTCCAGGATCCCGTCAACCCACTTGGGATCGAACTGGGTCTTCATCCACTCCACCACCGGCGCCTGGGAGGCATCCCGGAACATGGCCCTCTCCTCCAGGGTCGGCGTGTAAATCTGCATGCCGTACTCCCGCAGGGCATCGACCGCGGTTAGCATGCTCTTCATCTGCTCCGTCAACCGGCCTGCCCATTTGCCCTGGTTGGCAGCCATGATGATCACCTTCTGGAGATCCTCAGGGATGCTCTGCCAGAAGTCCTCATTGATGAACAAGGCATCTTCGCTCCAGACGTGGCCGTCTAAGGTCAAGTACTTCTGCACCTCATACATCTTGCTCCATTCGATGATGGAGACGGGGTTTTCATGTCCGTCGGCCACACCCGTCTGCAGGGAGGTATAGACCTCAGGCCAGGCAATGGGGATGCCGCTCGCGCCCATGGCCTCGAGCATCTTCATGTAGACAGGGCTTTCCATGACCCGGAACTTGATTCCTTTCAGGTCCGCCGGAGTGCGGATCTCCCGGACGTTGTTGGTGAAATGGCGGGTTCCATTCTGGGAAATGCCAAGGCAGCGCATTCCCGTCACCTTGGCCATTTCTTCAATGAGTTCGGCCATGAAGGGCGAGTCCATCACTTCCCAGGCCACATCCTCGGACATGAAAAGATAGGGGATGTTGATGACCTGGAAGGGCGGGAAGAAGTTAGCCGCAACACCCGTCTCGATGGTTGCCTCCAAAGTCCCCGCCTGGACCATCTCCATCATTCCCAGGGGTGTGCCCAGCTGTCCGTTGGGGAAGAGTTCCACCTTGATGCGGCCGCCCGATGTGGCCTCGGCCACATTCTTGAATACTAGACTGAAAACGTGCTCCGGGCCATCCATCTGGGGCGGGTCGGCATGGCCAAGCCGGATGACGATTTGCTCTTGGGCCATTACCGCTCCGGCCAAGACCCCCACAATCAACAAACTAGCCATCAACACCCAAGAAATCCTTCTCTTCACTTGTTAGTCACCCCTCCTATGTTTTGCATAATCAATTCATCGCACAACACTGTTATCTTAGAGGACTTCATCCCCCCTTTGTGATTGTTATCCTTAATACAGACACCTAATGCTTATTGTGAATCTTCTCCTCCTGCGCAAAAACTCCTGCCAGGGAAGCGTCTCTTCCCGGCACAATTTACAAGATGGCTTGAGCAAAGGAGGTGCCGTCCCCCGGGGGCGGGATCTGCAAAAGGTCCGCCAAGGTGGCCGCAAGGTCCGCAAAACTCGACCGCAGACCTAGATCCACCGGGCGGATCCCGGGGGAATAGCAAAGGAGGGGTACATTCTCCCGGGTGTGATCGGACCCGGGAAAGCTGGGATCACAGCCGTGATCCGCGGTGAATACCAGCAGGGCATCTTCCCTCAAGGCCTCGATTAGTTCGGGGATCCAGCTGTCGAGCTCCTCGAGGGCGTCCGCATAGCCATCCACATCGTTGCGATGGCCGTAGAGCATGTCAAATTCGACTAGGTTGGCGAGGATCAACCCCGCGCCCCCGGCCATGGACTCCAGGACCCCATCGATACAAGCCCGGTGATCGAGGACGTGGATGCTCCGATGGAGTCCCCGGTGGGCGAAGATGTCATCGATCTTACCGACGCCCACCACTTCCAATCCGGCTTCCTGGGCGATGTCCAGCAAGGTGGGACTTGGCGGGGGCAGGGAGAAGTCCCGGCGCCTATCGGTTCGCTTGAAGCTTCCGGGCCGCCCAATGAAGGGCCGGGCAATGACCCGGGCGACCCCATGGGGCCCTTGGAGTATATCCCGGGCGATCCGGCACATGTCGTAAAGCTCATCGACCGGGATCACTTCTTCATGGGCCGCGATCTGAAAGACGCTGTCCGCCGACGTATAGACAATCGGCTTTTTCGTCCTTAGGTGCTCCTCCCCCAGCTCTTCGATGATGACCGTTCCCGATGCGGCTTTGTTGCCGAGGACTCCCCGGCCGATGCGCTCTTGGAAAGGCCCCAGCACTTCCGCGGGAAAACCATCGGGATACACGGGGAAGGGCTCCTTGGAGATGACCCCCATCAGCTCCCAATGGCCCGTCGTTGTATCCTTGCCCCGGGAGGCCTCCTGCATCCTGCCGTAGGCGCCCCTAGGAGTAGCAGCCTCTAGGGGCGAAGGCTGGATGAGCTGGCCTAAGCCCAAACTCACCAAATTCGGAATGGCGAGGTTCGGCCTTGTCCTGAGCAGGCTCCCCAGGGTGTTGCTCCCTTCATCGCCAAACTCCCGCGCATCCGCCGCTTCGCCGACTCCGAAGCCGTCGAGGACAACAACGACCGCCTGGTTAATCTTCCTTGGCAAGAACATCCCTCCGTGATCATCTAGTGCTTCTGGCCGGCGGCCTGCCAACAGCCTCGGCTACCACCCTAGTCTCAACCAGGAAGGCTCCGAGGTTATCTGTACCGATGCTGGCGTAGCGATCATCGATCCTGACGATGACTTCCACATCTTCGCCGCCCGCCAT
>JAAYLE010000084.1 GCA_012522085.1 Bacillota bacterium
GCGGACGCGGGCATACCCCTGGGCAACCAGACGGTCCTTCTCAAGGGGGTCAATGACGATGGGCCGACGATGAAGGCCCTTTTCCAGGGACTCCTCCGCTGTCGGGTCAAACCTTACTATTTGTATCTGGCAGACCTATCCCAGGGGACGAGACATTTTCGCACCACCATGGAAAAGGGATTGGAGATCATGCGTCTGATCCAGGGTCACACCTCGGGGCTAGCGGTGCCCCATTATGTGGTGGACACCGTCGGGGGCGGTGGGAAAGTACCCCTTGGCGGCAACACCGTAGTCTGCTCAACGGAGAAGGAATTTACCGTCGTGAACTACAAGAATGAGTTATATACGATGCCGCAAGCATGAGCATCCTGGGGAGATGGGGCATCGGCCCCATCTCCCCGCGTAAGGAGAGGTGACGTTGGTCATCCCAAAGAGCCCAATTGACAACTGTCTATTCATCAACGAGGAGTTAGGCCAAGCAGGCCTTTTAGGTTCACCTAGGCGAGAGCTCCATCCAGACCAGAAGGTCCCCTGGCAGATCTCACCTCGCCCCTTCGAGCTTGACCAAGGGACCGCCGAGAAAATTGCCGCGTTGGGTCACCATCTGCTGCTCTTCTTGCGGGCCTGCCAACGGTTATATCGTGAGAGTCTGCGGGGCACACAACCCGGTTGGGTAGCCGCCTACCTTCACCAAGGCAAGCCCGAGGCGATCATCGAATATGGCTTAATGAGGCGGTTTCGCAGCGACCTGCCCCTGATCATCCGGCCCGATATCATCCTGGCGGAGGAAGGACTAGTGGCCTCCGAGCTTGATTCGGTCCCCGGCGGTTTTGGCACCCTTGCGGCTTTGAGCCAGGCTTATGGGGACTTAGGATTTCAGCTCATCGGCGGGCCAAGGGGCATCATCGAAGGCTTCAGCCGAGCCTTGTGCCGACATGCGTCCCAAGACAGCCCCGTCTTGGCCATCGTCGTCTCGGAAGAATCCCAGGACTATTGGGATGAAATGGTGTGGCTCGGGCGAGCCCTCGATGAATCGGGGCTTAGGACCCACGTCCTGCGCCCGGAGGAAATCTGCTTCCGCGAAGAAGGACTGTTCACCAACGCTGGGGAGCGGCTGGACATCCTTTATCGTTTCTTTGAGCTGTTCGATCTGAAAAACATACCCAAGATCGATTTAATTCTTTATGCCATCAGGAAGAAAAAGGTAGTGGCAACTCCCCCACTGAAAAGCTACTTGGAAGAGAAACTGCTCTTTGCCCTATTTCATCATCCGCTTCTGGCCCCATTCTGGCTGAACAGTCTTGGCCAGGAGACCTATCGTCTTCTCCAGGGGCTTTTCCCCCGGACATGGATCCTAGACCCAAGGCCCCTTCCCCCCTACGGGATCATTCCCAACCTCAAGCTGGGAGACCAGCCGGTGGGGGATTGGCAGCAGCTCAAGAGAGCCACCCAAAAGCAGCGCCAATTCGTCATCAAACCATCGGGCTTTTCCGAGCTTGCCTGGGGCGGCCGGGGGGTTTCCATCGGCCACGATCTCTCCCAAGACCAGTGGGGGGAGGCCTTGGACCAGGCCTTAGCTTCTTTTGACCGCACTCCTTATATCTTGCAGGAATTCGTCAAGGGAGCCCGGGTGACCATGGATTACTATGACTTTGCCTCGGGCGCCATCAAGACGATGGATGGACGGGTGCGCCTCTGCCCCTACTACTTCGTTCAAGGGGAAGAAGCGCCCTTGGGCGGCATCTTGGCTACTGTCTGCCCCTCCGACAAGAAGGTCATCCACGGGATGGTCGATGGGATCATGGCCCCGACCTCGGTCTAAGATGCAGTAGGCAGGTGCTGTTTTACCTTGTCCGTTAGGACCTTGCCGTCGATGGACTTGGGCAAGAGATCGTCGATGGACAGGAATTCGCCGTACTTGTACTCGGCGAAATTGTACAGGGTGGTGCTGTATGCTAGCGTCACGGCAATGAGGGGGATATGGCTGAATTCCTTTGCCTTTTCCCCTCGCAGGGCCCAATAGAACCGGAATCCATCGTCCCCATCATCGGTACTTAGGTCCACGATGATCAAGTCCGGAAGATTCTGTTGGAGATGCTCCAGGCCTTGCCGGCTGCTAGATGCAGTGACCACCTCAAAGCCCTCCGCCTCCAACACTTCCCTAGCTGTCTCCAGGAATGAATGGTCATCATCAACGATCAGAATTATCCTTTTCTCCACTGTCAACCCTCCCCTCTGCAGGTTCCAGTCTACTGTTCCCTTGAACCCTCAACAGCGACTTTAACGTTTATCCATATTCAACCCTCACCACTGATAGCCAGCTAATTCGGCTTAGGAAACGACCCCAGGGAGTGAAGGGATCTTTGTGCGAATAATCGCATCGGTGTCCAATGATGACAGTTCTCAGTATTTTCTCCCGCCGGATCGACGATCAATTGACCCTCGCTACGGGCCATCGCTCACCTGCTTGTTCCCGTGAGGCGTCATTACACCTTAACACAAGCTGATGGCTATAGGAAGACGTTGAGCGGCAACTAGGCCGGTCAGCTCCCGCCGATAGGCCTCCCGGTTTGCAAGGGCCCAAGCAAATCGCTTGCCCCGGCGGTCCCCCCGCAGACGCTCGGCAACTCGCCCAACCGTCGCCGGGTAAAAGTTGAACCCGTCGACCAGGATGCTGCTTGCCCCGGCATCGACGATCATCTTGAATAAAGCCTCGGCCTCAGAAGGATAAGTGTAAGGCCCAAGGGGGGCCACAAAAACCCACGGTTCAAGGCCGGCCGCCGCCAAAGCGGCCAAGGCCCCAAGTCTTACCGAGGTAGGAGGAGCCCCCTCCTCGAGCAAACGACTCAATGCATCGGAAGGTGTAGTGATGGTCAGACCAACCTCGAGCGAAGGCAGGTCCTTCAAAATGTGAATGTCACGACAAACAAGGTCTGATTTGGTTAGAATGCTTACATGGAGATTAGCACAAGTCAACAACAGAAGACAAGAGCGGGTGATGCCAAACTGAGCTTCAATGGGCTGATAAGGGTCGGTGACGGAGGATATGAGAACTGTACCTTGCCGAGGCCGCCGCAATTGGGCTCTTAGCCTATCGGCCGCATTCACCTTCACATCGACGTAGCTCCCCCATGATTCCCTCCGGCCCGTAAAGCGGTTCATGAAGCTGGCATAACAGTAACTGCATCCATGGCTGCATCCGGTGTAAGGGTTGAGAGCATAATCCATCCCGGGAATCTTTGACGGCACCAAGATCTCCTTGCATTGCACGATGCCAACCTGCAACGGTCAGTCCCCATTTCCCAGGATGCTTCGGCCGGCTACAAAAGGACTTCGGCTAGGGCGTTCAGATCGGGATAGAGAAGATCCGGTTCATACTCCAGCAACTGTTCATGGGTGTACCAGCCGGTGGATACGATTGCTGCCTTGACCCCATTAGCTTTCGCCGCTTCGATATCCAAAGGCGCGTCGCCGACAACCCAAATGGTAGAAAACTCTTGTTCATAATATCTTTTCGCTTCCTCGATGGCCTGACGAATAACCTCGGCCCGATCCTCGCTCACTTCGCCAAAGCCGCCGACCGGGAAAAAACAGTTTAGTCCGTGATATTCCAACTTCAAGCGAGCCGCTCGCTCCATGTTGCCGGTGCCTAGACTCAACCGATGGCCTAGTCCTTGACACTTGCGCAGAAACTCCCTCGCCCCCGGAAGAAGGGGGTTTGGGCTCCTCGCCCAGTAAAGCTCCAGCGCCTGTATATAGGCCTTTTCCAACTCTTCCAGGGTGCCCCCGTACGTGTCGATTATCTGGGCAAAAATCGCTTTATCGGTCCGTCCCACCGTTTCCACATTGATGGGACCCTCCACTCCGTATAAATCCCGCACGCAGTCGATCAAGGCCAGGGAACTAGACCCACCGGAGCCTTTGATTAAAGTCCCATCAATGTCGACGACAAAAAGCGTTTCCACATCATTCCCCCTCTCGGCGTCCTCAAGCCATCCGGGAGGCAAGAATGGACATGCCCCGGCGATTAAGTCAATCCCTTAATCAACACGACGGGCGTACCTGCATCGGCTGAGCCGCTTACCAAGTCCGCCAGGCTGGCAAGTACATCGGTCAACTGCCTCGGAGTGGTTCCTTCTGATTCCATGCTGTCGTCGGGCAGCACATCCCCCCGTTTGCTTTCAATGACAGCTTCGATCTCCGCCTCGTTCTTCCCTTCAAAGTGCAGGACATCCGCCAAGTACTTGTATTTCAAGCCTGTCCGCATCCTGTTTTGCAGGCCGCTCGTGGCCGCAAAAACCGTCTGGGGATCGGCCAGTTCATAGATGCCCGTGGTTGGATCTTTGTAGGCGCCATCCCCATAAATGATGACCTCGATCTGTTTGCCCGTTGCTTCCTTGATTCTGGCCTGGATGTCGCGGACTATCTTGTCCCCATCCCGGGGAGCCAATTTTAGCCGATTGCCCGCTGACTTGTTGCTTCCCAATAGACCCCATTCGGACCAGCTGCGGCCGGAGGAGCAAAGCTCCTGCAGGGTCACCGCGTTGGCAAAGACTTGTTCGAGCTTGGCCTTCGTCTCTTGGCGGTCATGGACGTCCGCAACCACAATGCCGTCGGGGTTGAACTGGGCGATGCGGGTAGCCTTGTTGGAAAAGTAGATCCTCGGCGTTGCTCCCTCATCTTCGATGATCTGTTGGTAATAGGCCACATAGTCCACCTTGGTCACCGGATGGACAAAGGCGCCGGCATCCAACCCCTCGGAGGGAATGTAATCTTCGACCAGATCGAGCTTCTCCAAGTATCTGGGATTAATAGTCTGGTTCCCCACCTCATCCCGAGGATAAGAAAGTTGGACGATAACCTGCCCTCCCGGCACCGCCTTGGCGATGCCTTCGAGGATCAAGGAAAAGCGATTGCGACTGACAATCGGGAACAAGACGCCGACGGTGGAGCCCGCCTTAACCCCCAAGGCTCGCCTGATCTCTTGGGCCACATCGTCGGTGGTCACGAAGTTGTCTTGCACCCGGGCGACCACCGATTCGGTGATGCAAAGGACATCACCATCATCGATCAGGCCATCCCGTGCGCAATCCTTAGCCCGTTCAACTATGTCCCCTACCAAGTCGCTACCTGGCACGAAAACCCCCATTTTGAGCCCCAGCGCAGCCGGTCCGATGTATGACGGTAGACGATTCAATCGAAGCACTCCTCAATACCGGATTAGTACCCTGCCAGCATCACCTTCGTACGAATACGGGGACAATCCCAGCTCCTCTATTGTACGTAAACTATCCGTTCCTTGCAACGTCATCCCGGCCGGCTCAAGCCGGCAGCGACCCACGGAGGCTCTCTGTCAATACCATTTTATCAGTCTAGGCCAGGCTCAGCCAGCAAAGAACCATCTTTTGAGGCGGGGAGTGGGCCGCCATGAACCGCCTTGAAAGCCAGGCATGTCCTCAATGGAGACTAGAATACGCAATGCATTAATGTTTGCTTTTGGACTTGATGTAAGCCCGCGCGTTTCGCATGCCATCGAAGTCGGCAACCATGTCCCTAATCTTTTCTTTCTCGATCTGTTTTGCGTTCAGCCCCTCATACTTCGCTTCTTTCTTCAACTTGCGATAGCCCTCAAGCCGTTCCCGGGGGATGAGGCCGTCCTCAATGGCTGCCCTGACAGCACAACCAGGTTCATGTTCGTGGCGGCAGTCGCTGAATTTGCAGTGTGATGCAAGCTCATCAATATCGGCAAAAGCCATGTCCAGATTCGCATTTTCGATGCCCAGCTCACGCATCCCCGGCGTATCGATGACTGCTCCACCGCCGGGAATTAGGAACAGTTCCCGCCTAGTCGTTGCGTGTCTTCCCTTATCGTCCTTCCTAACCTCTTTGGTGCCGATCACATCCTCGCCAAGGAGCCGATTGATGAGCGTTGACTTGCCAACTCCTGATGAACCCACAAAGGCAACGGTCTGCCCTGGTCCAACGTACCGCAGCAGCGCCTCGTGCCCATCCCGTCGCATGCCGGAAGTAACGAGGACGTCGGCTCCGACGGCCACGTTCTCTAGTTCTGCCAACCGTTCCGCCAGATCTCGACCTAGATCCGATTTGGTCAGCACAATCACCGGTACGGCCCCGCTATCCCAGGCAATGGCTAAATACCGCTCAACACGACGCAAGTTAAAATCATTGTTCAAGGACATACAGATGAACACCGTATCGATATTGGCGGCGACAACCTGATCATCATGGGATTTTCCCGCGGCTTTGCGAACAAAGGCGCTCTTTCGCCTTAGAATGCGGTGGATGATTGCATGGCCCTGCTGCCCATCTTCCCGGTCGATCATAACGTAATCGCCAACCGCCGGATAGTCGGAGGACTTATCGGCCCCATAGCGCAATTTGCCCGATGGTTCCGCGAACAGTTCCGCTTTTTCCGTCGCCACCCGGTAGAGACCTTTGTACTGGGCAATGACTCTTCCTAGAAAAAGCCCTGGGTACAAAGCGGCTTCCTGGATGAATTCCGCCGCGAATCCGGGGTCAAGCAGTCTCCCAGTCACTACATCCGCCTCCTCCGAACCAACCGGTTTTTGCCGTCCTGTCAATCGACTGTCCGCGATAAAGCGTTCCAACGGCTCACCCTTCTACCGCTGTAACATACCACGCGTCGCTCGTTCCATGATTTCCCGGGCTATTGATGTTTTCGCATCGGCGTAGTGCTGAACATGACTCCATTTCTTCTTCGCCAGGCGTCCCTTCGCCGCCGCGTATTTTTCCCGATCGGCCTCGCAAAAGAGGAGCATCGCATCTATCTCGGAAGTGCCGGCACTGAAAACATGCAGGTTGACCTCGGTATCTGGACCCTTGCATATGCAGTGTTCAAACCATGCGGGTTCCCCCACCAGCAGCTTGTAGCCCGCCGCCTCCAAAGCTGGGACATAAGACGGCTCATCGGCAGAGTCCTCGATGACCAACAGCATGTCGATGTTCGGCTTGGCACAGAGTCCCGCCACCGCGGTCGAGCCGTCGTGCTCGATGGGCAGCGCCCTGCCGTCAAGGGCCCCACGAACCCGTTCCGCCTCCCGCTGAAACAACTCCGGCAACGCGGGTCGTACTCGACGACCGCCCGAAACCCCTTGACCGGTCCTCCCCCAAAAACGCGTCCGTTGCCCGGCCGAGGAGCTGGGAGTCAAAGGGCTCCTTCTCTGAGAGCCCTCTCCTTTCCCCTCTTCAGTATACTCCCTGCTCTATGCCAGAGGAAGGGAAATATAAAGGGAAGCTGCTCCCATTGCAAACCCCCTTGCCAGACATATGGTATCACGAGCTTACCATAGGGAAGTGACGCAATGGGTGCAAGGAGATACGCCAGCGGCGAGGCCGTTTGTGAAGAGACCGTTGTCCTAACTCGCCTAGACAAGGACGTCCCTATTGGTGCCATCGACGTTCCGAGCGGAAGCACATTATCCGGGAAAACATCGGTGAGCCTGTTAGATTGCAGTCCGGTCGTCACGAACGGCAGCTTGAGCTTGCTAATCTCACTCTATGTCCAGGAAGAACTATACCTCACTACTCCTCAAGGGGCATCCTTCCCTCTGGCCTTTGGCTTTCGTTTGCAGGAATTGGCTCCACTGGCAAATTGCGGACATTTGGCTCCCCTCGAGGACAACCTTGACTGCCACATCATCTCCTTGGCTGGAACCGATCACCTTACGCTCCATGACGACGGCACCTTCGATCAGTTGTTGGAAATTAGGATCCAAGTGAAGTTGGTTGCGGACCACAAGTTGCCCTGAAGTGTCGTGAAAATAGGAATGTCAGTCCATGCCATTTGTCTTACTCGTTCATATCAATGTAGGGAAAGTCGGTATCGGCAATCTTAGCTGCCTGGAGTGATGTTCATGAGTGATCTTGTCGTCGGTATTCTCCTTGGCGTGTTGGGGCTGATAGTAGTAGGCGGCCTGGTGCTGGCAGGGTTTTTCTATGGAGCTCGGCGGAAGAAGAGTCCTAAGGAGGATCCTCCGCCTCCCACAGCCTCGCAGAAAAGACGCTTCCCGAGCAGCGGCTCGGTCATTCCGGCTGGAGGAATTGCCCAAACCCGGTTCCGTGTATCAAGTTATGAAAAGGATGCAGCGAAGGAGGACTGACTGCCTAAGGAAACCTTAGGCAGTCTTCTGATGAAAACGGGTACTCCTTCCCGTGGCAGGTCAAGGGCTAGCTAATATAATGTACCAACCCAGCAAGCAATGGGCATTTAGAGAAAGGAGAATTAAGACTATGAGCTTTTGCGAGAAAATCAGGATCCCTCGGGTTATCAGCGATGAAATCTTCTATATCGAGGATGACGAGTTCGGAATTCCGATCGGCGAAATTCGCGTCCCCCCAGGCAGTACTATCAGCGGCACGGTAACCGTGACAGTCTTGGAGTGTAGTCCTCGCGTCGACCTCCTGGTCAACAGCATCTTCGCTGACGTAGTGCTCATGATCCAAAAGGAACTGACCATCACCACCCCTGAACTTGAGGACATCCCATTGGAGTTCGGGTTCAGGCTGGAAAGGTCGCTCGAATTCCGCAAGACTTTCCCCCTGGAGCTGCAAGCAATTGACCCGGACCTCCTAAATGATCTGGAATGCTACGTAGTTTTCGTGAACGGCACCGACGTTGTTACGCTGACTCCGTCAACCATTGACCCAGTAACAGGCGAGCTATTGAAAGATGCCTCCTTCGATGAAGAGTTGACTGTCCAACTCAAGCTGTTGCTGGTGCAAGATCGGCAGCTAATCATGTCCCTTTGCGACCCAAGGCGCGGGGTAGACATCACCGTCACCACCCCGAATACTTGAGCGGATATACGACAAGAAAGGAGTGTTAGATCTTGGCAGTCAATTTTGTTCAGCAACAAAGAATTGATGGGGAAAACGCTGTTGACCGTTTTGGCGCTTATTCGATTGAAGTCGATGGTGAAGTTATTATCGGGGCAACAGGTGAAGTCGCTGATATAAACAACGATGGTTTTCTCGACTTGATCGTGGGGGCCGGCTTCGCGGAGAACGGCGAGGACATCGGCAAGGTCTATATCTTCTTCGGTAATGGGACCGGACGCTTCGACGGCTCGCCAATCTTGAGCGCGGCCGATGCGGACATCATTATCGAAGGCGAAAACCCAGGTGATTTCTTCGGAGCTTCCGTGGCGATAACCGACATCAACAACGACGGGCTCTTGGACTTGGTGATTGGCGCCCCCGGCACGGACTTTGCCGCTATGAATGCAGGAAGCGTCTATGTCTTCTTGAACCAAGGCGGTGCTCCCAACTTCTTCCCTTCCAGTGCTGCCAGCGCCGACCTGCGCATCGATGGCAACCAGGCGTTTTCCCAATTCGGCAGCTTCGTTGCCACCGGCGACTTCAACAACGATGGCTTGCCTGATCTAGCCGTTGGCGCACCTGTGTTCGACGTCGGCGCAGCCCCAGATGCCGGAGCCATCTTCACCTTCTTTAACCAAGGTCCACCCACCTTCTTCCCGACCAGTGCGGCCAGTGCCAATCAGACAATCTTCGGGGCCGTCACCGATGAGGGCTTCGGCGTCAACATCGTGCCTGTCGATATCAACAACGATGGTTTCGTCGACCTGGTAGTGGGTTCGCCCCTACACAGCCCAAGCCTCGCTCTGTTGTCCGCAGGTGCAGTCTATGTTTTCCTCAACGACGGGCTAGGCAACTTCCCCACCAGCATTACCACAGCCAGCCAAACGATTACAGGTTCACAGGCCGGTATGCAGCTGGGTTCTTGCATCGACATTGCTGACCTAGGAGGGGATGGAGACCTCGACCTAATTGCCGGCGCACCCCAATTCAATCCCGGCGGTGCTACCAATCAAGGCGCCCTGTTCATTTTCTTCAACAATGGCAGCCCCACCCCGCCCTTCTTCCCGGCCAACTCCAATGCAGCCGACGCGAGAATCGACGGGGAAAACCCAGACGACTTCTTCGGGCAAAGCTGCCACATCGCGGATATCGACCTGGTTAACGGCCCCGACATTCTTGTTGGCGCCACTCGCTTCGATGTAGGCACTGCCGAAAACGTAGGAGCAGTATACCTGTTCCTCAACCAAGGCTTCGGCGTCTTCGCCACCAATGCAGCCAATGCCGATCTTAGACTCGTTGGCGAACAGGCCGGCGACCGCTTCGGATCCGGCATCAAGACAGGCGACTTGACGAACAACGGGCTGCAAGACCTCCTGATTGGAGCACGACTTGCCAATTTCGGCGGCGAAGACTCGGGCAGCATCTACTCGTTCATTCAGCAAGTGCAGCCTCCTGTAAACGGCGACGGACGACGGCCCCACTGCGAGCAAGTGATCGCCAGCAGAGTCATCGCTGATGAGATCTTCTATATCGAAGATGATGAGTTTAACATCCCCATCGGCGAGATCGTCGTGCCTCCAGGAAGCACCATTGACGGCGTTGTCACCGTAACGGTCCTGCAATGCACGCCTCGTGTCGACCTCATCCTTAACCGGCTGTTCGCTGATCTAGTCTTCATGGTCCAAAAGGAACTCACCATCACCACGCCCGATGAAAGCCTGATTCCACTTGAATTCGGCATGCGGCTAGAAAGGTCACTAGAGTTCCGCAAGTCCTTCCCCTCTGTCCTGGAAGGAATCGATCCCGACTTGCTAGTTGGGCTCGAGTGCCACATCGTTCGCATAGCAGGGACCGATATTGTCACGCTCAATCCTTCGACGCCCAATCCTGTAACAGGCGAACTGCAGAACGATGCCTCCTTCGATGAAGAACTCACGGTTTTGGTCAAGGTCAAGCTGGTTCAAGAGCAGCAGTTTATTCTGCAGGCCTGCTCGCCAAGGCACCAGGTAGATATCGATGTCACTACTAGCCCCAACACCGGGCCGTGACAATCGGTGTTCTTGAGAAGTCTAAAGGAAAGGACTGAAACACATGGGTCTTTGTGAGAAGATTGTCAGCGATGTAGTAGTCTGTGATGAGATCTTCTATTTCGAGCATGACGAGATCGACGTCCCCCTGGGATTCGATGCACCTCCTGGCAGCGTCTTGGCAGGCACTGTGACCGTCACCGTATCGCAGTGCGATATAGATGTCGTGGAGGACGCTCTTGTCGCTACTGTGCTCTTCATCGTCCAAAAGGAACTGCTCCTTACCACTCCAGCGGGTGATGAGTTCCCACTAGAATTCGTCGAACGGCTGCAGTTTGTGGAAGAATTCCGGAAATGCGATGCCAGCGTACTCGAGATCCTCGGTCTAGAGCCTGAACAACTGCGCTGCCACATTGTGCGCACCGCCGGATTTGATACCATCACGCTCGATACGGATAACGATACCTTTAGCGAAGAGCTAACCATCGAGCTTAAGCTGAAGATCACAGCCGAGGTACAGCAGTTCTTCAAGCTGTGCTCCCCCAGGAACACGGCCAACATTTCAATCACAACCCTGCAATAGAAGGCTCTCCCTCGCTAAACCCCGGGGATATGCTCCCCGGGGTTTCTTTGTTTAGGCGATCGCATTTCCCCCTCTGCCACCTGCCGGGATAATCGGCTACCCGAGCATAGGAATGCTCTCCCATAGCCATCGCGACTTCACAAGCATATACTACTACGAAACTAATAAGGGAAGTGGCGCTGTGGGTTCCTGCACCAAAGCCTTGGTCCATCAGGTGGTTTGTGAAGAGACACTAACCTTGACTCGCCTCGACGAGAAGGTTCCGGTTGGAAATATCCTCGTTCCCCACGGTAGCACACTGACCGGACATACATCCATCACAGTGTTGGATTGCACACCTGTGCGTAGAGAGGGTGTACCTGGCCTGCTTATCTCTCTTTTTGTTCAGGAAGAACTATCTCTGAACACACCCCAGGGAGCAAATTTCCCCCTCGAATTTGGTTTTCTTTTCCAACAGTTTGCCCCGTTAGCGAGTGTAGCTGGTAATGCCTTCGAACAGCTGGACTGCCGCATTGTCTCCTTGGCTGCAAGCAACCACCTGACGCTCAACGACGATGGCACCTTTGACCAGCTCTTGGAAATCACTATCCAAGCTAGACTACTAAGAGAAATCGAGGTCCAACTCCCCCTTAACACTCCCCAGTTTTCTGCACGTGGGGAGCCAGCGCGTGATGAGCCATCCTCACGGATAGGATTGGGTATGGTAAGTGGTCTCCTGCTCGCCGTTTGCCTCTTGGGAACCCTTGAGAC
The DNA here is from genome assembly GCA_012522085.1 of Bacillota bacterium. Taxonomy (GTDB): domain Bacteria; phylum Bacillota; class Limnochordia; order JAAZLZ01; family JAAZLZ01; genus JAAZLZ01. The sequence continues at coordinate 12,220 of JAAYLE010000084.1, forward strand.
TAAGCGCAGTGCCACAAAGCCTTTCTAGAGAATTCATGGTTCTGTTGACCACGCACTCGCATGGGTGCAACCCGAAAAGCTACATAGTCTCACGCTCCCGCGTGGGGAGCGACTAACGTGACCAACTTGCATCGGCTAACCGGCCAAGTTTCAATCCACGCTCCCGCGTGGGGAGCGACCACCGGATACAGGTCGCCGCCTACGGGATGCTGTGGTTTCAATCCACGCTCCCGCGTGGGGAGCGACGAGGAGCAGATAGAGGCTCTTCGGGCCTGAACAACGTTTCAATCCACGCTCCCGCGTGGGCGGTTTGACCCCCCAATATTGGACATTATGCTACGATAGCTTGTCCTTCCGCATTACCATTAAGAAACATTTGGTGAAACTGACTAGGGGCCATGTATTTCAGA
>JAAYLE010000085.1 GCA_012522085.1 Bacillota bacterium
CAGGGTCGGGGAGGGACATTTTGTCCAGGTCAGCTTCGGTCCTCAGGTGGCCTTCGCCATAAAACAGACGCCCGTCTAAGCCTTGCCCTTTATCTGCGAAGATAGGCGTCGGGAAGAGATAAGCTATGTTGTCCCGTTTGAGTATCCGGGACACTGCCTTTTCGTCTTCCACGCTGCGGGAAACGGAGCTGGCCAGTTGAAGCTTATCCGGCACAGGTCTCCCCAATAGCTGTGCCACAATGACTTCATCAATATCGTGCTCGAAATAGGGCACTCGATCCGGCTCGCTGTTCTTAAGTGCACACAGCACTCTCTCTCTGGAAGTCATCCGGTCCCCTCCTGCCCAAAGATGATCGGAACGCTAGGGCGAGACAGTCAACCTAGAGCGAGTCTAGGCAAGAAAAGCACTAGGGTCGGTGAAAAGGTCACAACAAGGAGGGCCACCACCAGGGCTATCAGGAAAGGCCACATGTCCTTCATCAATTCCCAAAGGCTCAGCTTGGCGATTATGCAAACGATGTAGGACAGAACGCCGAAAGGAGGTGTGAGACCTCCTATTTGAAGATTCAGGACGAATATTACTCCAAAATGCACTGGATCTACTCCGAGAGCAGTCACAACAGGCAGCAACAGAGGAACCAGGATCGTCATAATAGCAGTACCTTCCATGAACATGCCGGCGATCAACAAGAACAAGTTGATTAGCAGCAACAACGCCCACTTGTTCGAAGTAAGGGTCAGCAGCGACTGGGCCAATGCCTGGGGAACGCCCTGCCAGTTGAGCAGCCATCCCAAGGGAGCAGCGGCGCCAATGAGAAGCATAATGCCGGCGTTGGCTACAAGGATTTCTTTGAGGATCTCCGGAATGTCAGACCATGTCAGCTCTTTGTAGACAAAGGCGGAGACGATAATTGAATAGAGTGCGGCAATCGCTCCAGCTTCCGATGGGGTAAAGGAGCCGCTGAAAATGCCGCCCAGCAGAATCACAGGAGCAAGCAGGGCCCAGACGGCTTCCCTGAAACTCGCCGCCAATTCTTTCAGAGAAGCTCGCGGATGGACAGGATAATTCCTTCGCTTGCTGATGATGTATACAGCTATCATAAGGAAGACTCCCATGATGAGGCCCGGTATAACCCCGGCCAGCAAGAGAGCCCCGACGGAGACTCCCCCTAGAGCGCCGTAGATGACCAAGCCGATACTCGGAGGTATTATCGGGCCAATAGTTGCCGATGCCGCTGTGATGGCCGCGGAGAAACCTTTGTCGAAGCCTGCGTTTACCATTCCCTCGATCTCAATCTGACCGAGACCAGCAGCGTCGGCCTGGGCGGCTCCCGACATGCCTGCGAAGATGATGCTGGCCATTACGTTAACGTGCCCTAATCCCCCAGGAATGTGTCCCACGAGGGCCGTGGCAAATCTAAATATGCGCTCGGTGATTCCTCCCTTGTTCATAACAGATCCGACCATCAGGAAGAACGGAACCGTCAACAAGATGAAGCTATTCATTCCTCCGACTACCCGCTGGGCAAGGGTCATCAGATCTAAGCCGCAGTATACGGTTAATGCGGCGCTCATAATGAGCAAGACAAACGCGACGGGGATATTCAGACTGAAAAGCACCAGCATAATGACAAGAAGAATACCTAGCATGGTTTACTCCACCATTTCCTTTGAGTTGTGGTTGGTCGCTTCCAAGAACCTTTTGAGCTCTTTTTGGATCAACCTGAACGCCATTAATAGACACCCTGCCGGAGCAGGACCGTACAAGAACTTGCTCGGGATTCTAGCAAGAGGAGTCGGTCTGTTGGCAAAACGCATAGTTATCCGCAATCCAGCATAACCCAGGAGTAGAACCACGCTAAGGACAGCCACAAACCTGATTACGTCGCTGAATCTGCGGAGCCTAGGCGGCAGCACACGGTAAACCACATCGATGGATATAAACCCATCGTGTTTAGTTGCGGCGCCAGCTCCGAAAAAGATTGTCCACAAGAAAAGAATCCTTGCTCCTTCTTCTGTCCATAAAAGGGAAAAGCCGAGGGCTGTGCGGCAGAAAATCTCCAACAGCACTACCGCAAAAGTAGCGATCATCAGTGCCCCGCCGAGGATCTCCTCCAAATTGTCCAACACAAATCGCATATACCTGCTCATCTATTGTTGGTGGGAGTAGCTATCTACTCCCACCCCACCTCCCAGTGAGTTAAGTATCCGAGTTGAGACCTAATAATTGATCCATTCCTCCGGTGAAAGCACCCGGTACTCCCGATTGATCACCTTTTGCGGGGCCCCGGCTCCCCAGCGATGCTCCCACTTATCCCACATTTTCTCGCTGGCTTTCCGGAACGCTGCGATATCCACATCATCGACAATGATCATCCCATTAGCCACCAGGTCCGCTTCTGCCTCCTGATTGGCCCGGATGTAATTTGCGGTAGCTTCTTCAGCCATCTTGGCCGCTTCCTCAACCAGTATTTGCTTGATGTCATCGGGCAATCTCTGATAGAACTGTTCATTGATGGCAATACCGTTGTTCTGGATAAAGTGGCCCGTCTTCATGACATACTTTTGCACTTCCCAGTACTTCTGATCCCTCTGCCACGACAGGGGGCTTTCTTGCCCATCGGCCAGCCCGGTCTGTAGAGCCATATACATTTCCGCCGTAGCGGTCACGACAGGGGTGGCCCCCCAGGCATTGATCATGTCAACTCTAGTCTGGGCCTCATGTACTCTGATCTTGAGGCCCTTCAAGTCTTCCGGCTTCCTAACCGGAGTATTTTTTGTGCTCAGATGCCTTGGTCCGAATACCACGCTGATGTCAAGGATTCGCAAGCCGTACTGGTCCAAGAGCTTCTTGGCCATCGCCTGGACCATGTCCGAGCGGCCAAATTCGTGAGCATGCCATTCATCATCGAAAATGAAGGGCGCATCGAAAATGGAAAAGTCGTCCAAGAGGGTGCTCAACTGCGATCCGGTGATCTCGGTGATTTCGACGGAGCCCATCTCCGCCTGTTCAATAATCTCAGGACCAGAACCTAACTGCCCAGCCGGGAAGATTCTTACCTCAACCCGCCCATTGGTCCTTTCTTGAATGCGCTCGGCCATGCGAACAAGACTTTTCGCCAGCTCTTGATCGGGCGGTTGATTGTGGCCGATACGGATCACTATGGGGCTTTGCGCCGAGACGCCAATAGCGAAACATGTCGCAATCAGGAGAATTAATAGTGCAACAATTGCCGTTTTAGCTGCCCTAGTTCTCATTGTTTCGACCTCCTTATGCATACAGGTGTATAGACTCTTGGCCGATCCAAAATGCCTTTTAAGGCTTCCCCCCTCTCACAAGTCGTTTGTCGCCCGGCAATCGGGCGTATTCTTCGGTCCTATTCTCCAACTGTCATTATTTTCCCTGCCGCTTAAGACTTGGTATCTCTCATTTGTTCTTTTGTCGAATATGCATCCCATTGGACAAGACCAGTCGACCCAAAGATGCGTAAACGCTAGGACACAAACGGGGCGCTCAAAAGCTCGGGGACGTTGCCGCAGGACTTCAGACGGCCGTTTTTCCTAATCACAAAGCATTCTGTTTTCCTTGCTTCGGGACTGCAACATTTCGAAAATAGAGGCCGCGTTTGCAGGCAAATGGACTCCTACCGTAGAAGAAGTTGCGCGGAAAACCAGGGACATGCGCGTCACAAAAGGATTGATATGGACTTGTCCCAGGACAACCTTCCACTACAGGACGGGCCGGCATCCCGTTTGACGGCTCTGCTAATCCCCGACATCACCAATCCCAGGATGCAGAGCTGGCCTGGGGAGTAGAAGAAAGGGCAGCGGAATTAGAGTACAGCTGCATCATCTGCAACGCGGGAATCGATCCGGCTAGACAAGCCTCCTACATAAACACTTTGCGTCGCAAGGGCGTTGACGGAATCATCTCTGGCATGGCCCAATACGATGATAACCTGGTCATGGATTTGAGCAAGCGCAATTATCCTCTCACGCTGATGGTGAGGGATCTGCCTGTGGCCCAGGTGAATCGAGCCCTGATCGATGATCGCGCGGGGGCTCTTTCGCCGCTCAACACCTCTTAGAACTAGGTCACACCCAAATGACCATTGTAACAGAGCCGTCCTGTGCCTACGACAGTCAAGAAAGGGTCCGGGGATTTACGGAAAGGATCCACCAGGGAGGCATTTTCGTCGCCCTGGTGGAAGCTCGCCGTTCCGATCTCGCGGCTGGGGTAGAAGCCGGCCGGCGGTTGTTGTCCCAACCAAACAGACCGACAGCGGTCTTTGCCAGCAACGAGCTGCTCGCCATCGGCGTTATGGG
>JAAYLE010000086.1 GCA_012522085.1 Bacillota bacterium
GGGTCGGGACACAGCAGCGCACACAGGGCCACCGATGCATTCTGCTTCACGGACAGTCTCCACAGGGTGAATGGTCCTCGGGGCCAGTCGGAGGAACCCTCGGGGACAGGCCCCGAGGCACAAGGGTCATCCCTTGCATCGTTCCTCGCACACCTTAACACCAGCCTTTGACCTCCCTTAGGAGGAGGTATGTTTTACGCGCCTTTTTGGTCGCTCTCGGTGCTGGCCGCCTCGCCCGCCCTTCCTGTCGCCTTGGTCACCGTCCTTCTCCGGTGGAGGGAGGGTGTCCTTGTGGGACAGGTTGATCCTTCCTTGGCTGTCGATTTCGACGACCTTGACCAGGATCTCATCGCCGATGTTGACCACATCCTCCACTTTGCTGACCCGGTTATGGGCCAATTGGGAGATATGGACCAACCCTTCTTTGCCCGGCAGAACCTCAACAAAAGCGCCGAAATTAGCTATCCGTCGCACCTTGCCCAAGTAGGTCTCGCCTACTTCCACTTCCTTCACCAAATTGCCGATGATATCCATGGCTTTCGACGCCGAAGCACCATCGACAGAGGCTATATAAACCCGGCCATCGTCTTCAATATCGATGGAAACGCCGGTTTCGTCGATGATTTTGCGGATCACCTTGCCGCCAGGCCCGATCACGTCACGGATCTTATCGACGGGGATTTCCATGGTCACAATCCGCGGCGCGTAGGGGGACAGCTCGGCCCTTGGCGTGGGTATGACCTCCAACATCCGCTCCAGAATGAACAGACGGGCGCGCCTGGCCTGGTCAAGGGCCTGCCTGAGGATGTCGCTGGTGACGCCGCTGATCTTGATGTCCATTTGTAGGGCGGTGATGCCATCGGCAGTACCTGCCACCTTGAAATCCATGTCGCCGAGAGCATCTTCGATGCCCTGGATGTCCGTCAGGATAGTGAACTTGTCACCGTACTTCACCAAGCCCATGGCGATGCCGGCAACAGGCTTTTTGATCGGCACACCAGCATCCATCAATGCCAAGGTGCTCCCACATATACTAGCCTGGGACGAAGAACCGTTAGACTCCAAGACTTCCGATACTAGGCGGATGGTATAGGGGAACTCCTCTTCGGAAGGGATCATCGGCAACAGCGCCCTCTCAGCCAATGCACCGTGGCCGATTTCCCGTCGGCCGGGCGCCCGCATGGGCCGAACTTCCCCTACGCAGAAGGGTGGGAAGTTGTAATGGTGGATGTAGCGCTTGCTGTCTTCTTCTCGCAAATCATCTAGGAGCTGTTCGTCGGACTTGACGCCGAGGGTGCAAACGGTTAGAACCTGGGTCTGTCCCCGGGTGAAGAGTCCTGAGCCGTGGGTGCGGGGCAAAATCCCCACCTCACAGGAGACGGGCCGGATCTCGTCGAGGCCCCGGCCGTCAACCCTGGTTTGCTCCTCGGTTACCAGGCGACGGACCTCTTCTTTGACCATTCCGTCAAAGATCCGCAAAAGCATCGGCAAGTGCTCGGCGAAGGCTTCCTCTCCCAATGCTTCGGCGAAGTGGGCGAGGACTTCTTCCTTGACTGTTTCCACTGCTGCCTCGCGGCTTTGTTTGTCATCGCTGCGGATCGCCGTTCGGATAGCCTCCTCAGCTTGTTCTTTCATTTGTGCTGCCAGTTCGGGGTCTTCAATAACCTCGGGGACTTCTACCTTGGGCTTGCCCACCTCGGCAACGATTTGTTCCTGCAGGGCGACGATCCGTTGGATTTCCCGATGGCCAAACTCGATGGCTTCGAGGATGACGTCTTCGGGCACCTCTTTTGCCCCAGCCTCGACCATCAGCACTGCATCTTTAGTACCCGCGACCACCAGCTCCAGTTCACTGCGGGCTGTTTGCTCCAGATCGGGATTGATGATGAGCTGACCGTCTACCTTTCCCACGATGACGCCGGCGATGGGCCCCTTGAAGGGGATGTCGGAGACGGATAGGGCTACCGAAGCGCCCAGCATCGCCGGTATAGGCGGGGGATTGTTCCTGTCAACAGACAAAATGGTGGCAATGACTTGGACATCGTTGCGAAAGCCGTCGGGGAACAAAGGCCGAATGGCCCGGTCGATCATCCTTGCCGACAGTATGCCCACTTCTCCGGGGCGGCCTTCCCGGCGGATCCATCCCCCCGGGATCTTGCCGATTGAATAGAGTTTTTCTTCATAATCCACGATCAAGGGGAAGAAGTCTATCCCCGCCCGTGGTTCTTTGCTCATGGTTGCCGTCACTAGGACCACCGTGTCTCCATAGTGGACGAGGACCGAACCGTTGGCTTGTTTGGCCATCCGTCCCACTTCAAAGGTCAAGGGCCGTCCGGCCACCTCCATTGTATATGTTCTTCCCATGGACCTACCTCCTAGATGTAAAAAGCAATTCTTCCTTGTCCGCGGTAGTATGCCTCACCTTTAGGCTTGGCGATTCCCGATTGCCAAAAGGAGCGGGTCGCCCCGCTCCCTTCTAACGCCGAAGACCTAGTCTTTCAATTAGATTACGATAACGCTCAATATCCTTCTTCTGCAGGTAATTGAGCAATCCCCTGCGCTGTCCGATCATTTTGTAGAGCCCTCGCCGCGAGTGGTGATCCCGTTTATGGACCTTGAGGTGTTCCGTCAACTCGTTGATCCTGTTGGTCAAAATCGCGATCTGCACCTCGGGAGAGCCTGTGTCCGTTTCATGGGTTTTGAAACTGTTGATGATCTCTTGTTTCGCCTCTTTTGACAGGCTCATAAATTTCTCCTCCTTACTTTGACAACCGCCTAGGGCCAAGAAAACCGTGGAGGCAATCGGAATTCCTAGCCTAAGGCTTACTTCCTAAGTCATTCTAGCACAAATGCCATTGGATGTAAACGGACTAGCGAAGGATCTGCCTCGCAGCTAGTCGATCCTTTTCCATCTGCTCCTTTAGGGCGCTGGCCGAGGGAAACCGACAAATCCCGCGCAAACGTTCCAGCAGTCTCGCTTCGACCATCTCATCGTACAAATCCCCATTGAACTCGTCAATGAAAAGCTCGACGGTGACCCCCCCTCGACCGGTGAAGGTCGGTCGGTCACTGATGGCCAACAGTCCAAGGAACATGCCGCCACGGACGCTAGCCTCTACTGCGTAGACTCCCGGTCGGGGGATGAGCTTCCCTGGAGGACAAGCCAAGTTGGCGGTGGGAAAACCTAGCTGTCGGCCCCGCCCTTCTCCAGGAATAACCTGACCGCGCAGGAAAAACGGATATCCCAACAGTTCAGCTGCCCGGCGAACATCGCCGGCAAGCAAGTGGTTGCGGATGGCGGTGCTGGAAATGACAGTATCCCCCGCGGTAACAGGCTGAACGACGATTAGTTCGAATTGGTGCTCAGTCGCCAGCGACTGCAACAGATCGACCTTGCCGGCGCCCAGATGGCCGAAGGAGAAGTCAAACCCGACCACGACTCCTTTGGCCTGAAACCTTTGCACCAGATATTGCTCAACGAACTGTGCCGGAGTCAACGCGGCAAACTCCCGGTTGAAGGAGGCAAGAAAGACTTCCTCGATGCCATGGCGGCGAATGAGTTCTTCCTTCTCCTGGGTAGTGGTGATGAGGGGCGGACACTTGGCTGGGTTTAACACTGCCAGGGGGTGGCGGTCAAAAGTGAAGGCAACAGCCCGGCCGCCCATTTGTCCCGCCAGGTTCAATGCTGTTGATAAAATAGCTTGATGTCCCCGGTGCACACCGTCGAAAGTGCCCAGGGCGAGAACAGTCGGTTTTCCCCTTGACAAACCTGCAATCCTCCCATCTTCATGTTCAAGGATCCACTAACACCTTGATCGGTCGACAATGCTTAGTTTTCCCTTGGCCTGCGATTCGCCCAACGCCTAGGAAGCCCTGCGGTCCATAGATGCGGGTGAGGCCGTCGGACTCGGAAACGACGGGAATGACAGCCCCATGGATGAACCGGTCCGCCTCCTCCGGCGCAAGGACGAGGGGCGGAAAGTCTAGGGAGACATCCATGGGCACAAGACAAGCTTCCCGTTCCTTTGCCAGCTCTTCGAGGGTGACAGCCGTGTCTAGGTGGAAAGGTCCGCTGCGAGTACGCAGCAGGAATGAGAGATGCGCGCCGCACCCCAAGAGCTCGCCGAGGTCATGGACAGCCGTTCGCACATAAGTCCCCTTGGAACAATGGATGTCGAACATCACGCGGCTGTTTTTCGTCAAGGACCCTTGTGTTGGGGAAAAGTGCCAGGAATAAATGTGGATTTGTCTAGGCTTCCTGGCAACTTCTTGGCCCCTCCGGGCCAGCTCATAAAGCCTTTCTCCCTTGACCCTCACCGCTGAGGTCATCGGGGGAAGCTGTTCGATGGGGCCCTGCAGCCTGCGGGAGGCTTCGATCAGCTCCTCCCGGGAGATGGCAAAATCGTCCGTTTCGCGGATGATCTTGCCCGTCCCATCCTGGGTATCGGTGACGATGCCCAAGGTGATTTCCCCCCGGTAGACCTTGTCTTGCCCCTGCAAGAACTCCACTAGTCTGGCGGCCCGGCCAACACACAAGGGCAACACCCCTGCCGCCGCGGGGTCTAATGTGCCTGTGTGGCCGATCCTCTTGATGCCGAGAATACGGCGGGCTGCAACGACTACATCATGGGAAGTCATACCTGGAGGTTTCAGGATATTCAACACACCGTGCATCTGTATCATTCCTCTGGGCTACAGGCTGCTTAGGGCTAACGCGGTAACCTTGGGGATGATCTCGTCAAGGCTGCCGGATAAGGTGCAGCCGGCGGCTCTTGGATGTCCTCCTCCTCCCAGTTTCGCGGCTAGGTCAGCCACATTGACTGTCTTTCGGGACCGCAAACTGACCTTAACCTCGCCCTCCAGGGTGCCTTGGAACAAAATGGCTATCTCCACTCCCTTGATCATACGCAAGTAGTGGACAAATCCATCGAGATCCGCTGGATGTATGGCCTGGCTCGCAATGAGCTCGCCCGGCAAAACGGACCAAGCCAGCCGTCCTGAGGGATCCAAGGAAATTGATGATAGCACATGTCCGAGCAAGATGAAATAAGGAAATGGCCGTTCTTCATACAAGGCCTCAGCGATGCCTGCGGGGCTGGCCCCTTGTTGAACCAGCCGGGAGGCGATGGCCAGAGTATCAGCTGAGGTGTTGCTAAAACGAAACCCCCCCGTATCGGACATCAACGCCGTGTAAAGACATGTGGCGCAATCCTCATCGGGGTCGAACCCCATCCCTTCGATGAGGTGGAAAATGAGTTCCCCCGTAGCGGCGGCAGAGGGGTCGACCCACCGAATGCCCGGTCCGTGGACGTTGCTTTGATGATGGTCAATGTTGACGATGACCTTGTCCTTGATGAGATCGTAGACGGGACCGGTTCGTTCCAGTTCACTGTCGACGACCACGACCCTTTCGAAAGGCTCGGCAATTTCGTCAACCTTCACCAACCTGTCCGCGCCGGGCAGAAAGGTCAAACATCTTGGCAGTTCATCGGGAGCGACGCAAAAGGCCTTTTTCCCCAGTTTAGCCAGGAGCCACTCCACGGCCAACATCGATCCAAGGCAATCACCGTCAATGTGGGCATGGCCCGTGATGAGCCATCGATCTCCATCCCGGAGAGCGGTTATCACCCGTTCCAATGCCGGGCTCACTGTGTTTCACCCTCCGGGGATGGAGCAAATTCCTTCAGAATGCGGAAAATACGCTCACTGCGCTCCATGGAATCGTCGAAATGGAAGTTGATCTCTGGTGTGTGGCGCAACCGGATTCGTTTTCCAATTTCCGTTCGGATGAAGCCCTTTGCCCGCTCTAGGGCTTCCATGGATTCCGTCTTGCTTTCTTGGGAGCCGTAAACGCTCACATAGACATTAACGTAGCGAAGATCCTTCGATACTTCGACGTCAGTCAGGGTGACGAAGCCTATGCCAGGGTCCTTTATCTCCCGCTGGAGAATATCGCTGATTTCCTTTTTCATTGCTTCTTTGACCCTAGCTGCCCGCTTTGTACCCATAGGCATAAGCCTCCTTGCGATTATAAGAAATCGATGGTGCAGTTGGTAATCTCGGTGGCGGCATTATTGGCGACAGAACGAACTACGGTCTGCAAGACCTCATCAACATATTGCTTCTGATTGCCAACACAAGCAATCCCGATGCTGGTTCGCTGCCATAGTTCGTGATGGTCCACTTCAGCGACGGATACGTTGTAGCGGGCTTTCAGTTGATCGATAATGCTTCTGACCGTCCGACGCTTGCACTTCAGTGAATTGCTTTCCATCAGCCAAAGATCGATGCGACACACCCCGATTACCATATCCATCACCTATTCAGGCTAGCTCCCCTTGACTTCTTCAATGCGGAAGGCTTCCAAAATGTCGCCTTCCTTGAGGTCATGGAACTTCTCTAAACCAATGCCGCACTCATAGCCGCTGGCTACTTCCCGGACATCGTCCTTGAAACGCTTCAGTGATGCTATGTTGCCCTCGTAGACCACGACATTATCACGAATGACCCTGATCTGGGCTGAGCGCAAGATCTTGCCTTCGGTAACGTAACAGCCTGCCACAACGCCCACGTTAGGCACCTTAAACAGGGCTCGCACCTCGGCTTGACCCAATACTACCTCCTGGTACTCCGGTTCAAGCATGCCTTCCATGGCTGCTTTGATGTCATCGATGGCCTCGTAAATCACCCGGTACAACAGGATCTCAATTCCAAGGGACTCGGCCAGCTTGCGGGCCGTTGGATCAGGCCGCACGTTAAAACCGATGATGATAGCCTCCGAAGCATCGGCTAGATTGACATCGCTCTTGGATACTCCGCCAACGCCTCCGTGGATGACATTAACCCTCACCTCGGGCGTGCTCAACTTCTCCAAAGACTGGCGCAATGCTTCCACCGAACCTTGCACATCGCCCTTAACGACCAGGTTCAGCTGCTTGACTTCGCCAGCTTTGATTCTCATGTTAAGGTCGTCGAGGGTCAGACGGCTGGCTCTGGTCCAGCTTTCCTGTCGGGTGGTCTCCGCATAGCCTTCAGCAATGGTCCTTGCTTCTCGCTCATCCTCGAAGGCAAGCAGGACTTCTCCAGCCGTGGGAACATCGTTGAAGCCCAATACTTCAACGGGGGTGGCTGGACCGGCTTCATCAACCCGTTCTCCCGTTGCACTGAACATGGCCCGGACCTTTCCATGGACGGGTCCAGCGACGACGGGGTCGCCTACCCTTAAGGTGCCATGTTGAACTAGGACGGTGGCCACAGGTCCACGTCCCCGGTCCAATTGGGCTTCCACGATGGTCCCCTTGGCCAAGCGATAAGGGTTAGCCTTCAGGTCCTGCATCTCGGCGACCAGCAGAATCATCTCCAGCAAGTCATCGAGCCCTTCTTTGCGCAAGGCGGAGATCGGGACACAAATGGTGTCTCCACCCCACTCTTCGGGGATTAGACCCCGTTCGGCCAGCTGCTGTTTGACCCGATCGATATTGGCCTGGGGCCGGTCGATTTTGTTAATAGCCACTAGAATCGGTACATTGGCTGCCCGGGCGTGGTCGATGGCTTCGACCGTCTGGGGCATCACTCCATCATCGGCAGCCACCACCAGGATGGCCAAGTCCGTTACTTGAGCGCCCCGGGAGCGCATTGCAGTGAACGCTTCGTGGCCGGGGGTGTCTAGGAAGGTAATCTTCTTGCCTCGAACCTCAACTTGGTAGGCACCAATGTGTTGGGTGATCCCCCCTGCTTCGCTGGCAGCCACTTTGCTTTCGCGAATGGCATCGAGGAGGGTCGTCTTGCCGTGGTCCACATGACCCATAATGGTCACTACAGGGGCCCGTTCTTCCAGCTGCTCTTCGTCGACCTCGTCGACGTCGATATCCATGGTCACCGGCTCGTATGCCCTGACGGTAAAGCCAAGCTTCTCAGCGACCAGCCGGGCGGCTTGTTGGTCCACATTCTGATTGATGCCCGCCATGATGCCTTGGGCCATCAGCTGCTTAATCAGTTCCGTGGCCGGTATCTGGCAAAGCTCAGCTAGATCGCGAACGGTGATGGTCTCGGGAATTTCAATGACCTTTTTGTCCCCTTTGTTCTTAGCGGGGGCTTGCGCCCTGTCCGGCCGGGACGTAGTCTTCTTGGCCTTGGCTTTGCTCGTAGGCGGTGTCTTTGGCGGCGATTCCTTGGCCGTTGGCTTCGCCTTCGCAACCAACTGCTCATCCTCGTCTTCATCCTCGGCGAAATGATCCTTCACCAAAATGGCAATATCTTCATCAATGGTGCTCATGTGGTTCTTCACATCGGCACCTAGATCCATCAAAAAACTCACCATGGCTTTGCTGGAGATGTTAAGCTCCTTAGCCAACTCATAGACTCGCACTTTGGCCATACACATCACCTCTACAAAGTCTTGGCCCGCTCCTCATTTTGCACACCCTGTTCAACTAGCCTGGCAAATTCGCGTCGTGTGAGGCCTACAACTGCTCGTATGCCTTTGCCGATACTCTTCCCCAATTCTTCCTTATCCGCCGGCAAGACCAGAAGGGGCACTTGGAATCGTCGGGCCAGATTCCGAAAGCGTTTGGTCGTATTACTGCTCGCATCCGCTGCCAACAGGACAAGTTGAATCCTGCCTTTGCGCAAGGCCGATTCCACCGCGCCTTCGCCGGCCACGACCGCACCGGCTGCCTGGGCAAAGCCCAACATGCTCAAGTAACTCACCCTTCTCCCCTCAGCCGGCTTTGTAGTTCCTTCCACACCTCATCGGGAATATCCCTTTGCAGCGACCGCTGCAAAGCCTTCGACTTAACGGCTGCGTCCAGGCAGTCTACTACAGGACAGATATAAGCGCCGCGTCCGGATGCCTTGCCAGTTTCATCCAGGTCAATCTCTCCGGTGGGCTTCCGAACGATGCGGATCATCTCTCGCTTGGGGCGCACCGTTCGGCAACCCACACACGTCCGCATCGGGATCCGTTTCTGTCTGGGCATGGATACACCCCACCTACTCGTCAAAGTCAAAATCGATCAGCGTCAGCTCCGAAAGGTCCCTGAGTACCCGGCGCTTCTCTTTTTTCCGTGGGCTGTGAACATGCCGGCGCTCCCGCTCTTCCCATTCGTCATCCTTCTTTTTGTGACTATCCTCCGGCTCCGGTGGGAGGATTTCCTCTTCCTCCGGCTCGACAAGGGGCTCTTCATCGTCTCTCGTCGTCTTCGACGTTCTTTCTTCCCAATCTTCGCCGGAAAGGACTAGCGCGGCCATTTGTGTTTCGCTCTTGATGTCGATTTTCCACCCGGTCAATTTGGCCGCCAGCCGAGCGTTTTGACCTTCTTTGCCGATGGCCAGGGAGAGCTGATCGTCGGGCACGACTACCCGGGCGATCTTTTCCTCCTCGTCCAAGAAGACCCGGACCACCCTCGCTGGGCTGAGGGCATTGGCCACGTACTTCTTCGGATCGGGATCCCAGGGGATGATATCGATCTTCTCGCCCCGCAGCTCTCGTACCACACTCTGGACTCGCATGCCCCGAGGTCCGACGCAAGCTCCTACCGGGTCTATATTGTCCTCTTTACAGTATACACTGATCTTCGCCCGATTGCCGGGTTCTCTGCTGATGCCTTTGATCTCCACCGTTCCATCATGGATCTCGGGGACTTCCAGCTCGAAGAGGCGTTTCAGCAAAGTTGGATGGGTTCGGGAAACAAGGACCTGGGGTCCTTTCGTCGTCTTACGCACCTCGGTGATGTAGACCTTGAGGCGTACGCCATGGGCGTAAGACTCATTGGGGATCTGCTCGGAAGGCAACAGCAGCGCTTCTACTTTACCTAGATCCACCAGGACGTTCCTATTTTCCCTCCGTTGGACGATGCCGGTGACAACGTCGCCTTCCCGGTTGCTGTACTCCTCATAGATCAGGGCCCGCTCTGCTTCCCGAATCCTTTGGATGACTACTTGCTTGGCCGTCTGAGCGGCGATCCGTCCGAAGTCCGCGGGTGTGACTTCGATCTCGATGATGTCGCCCAACTGGTACGTAGGATCAATAGTCTTGGCTTCTTCAAGGGCAATTTCAGTTGCATCATCGGTAACTTCTTCGACGACTGTCTTCCGGGAGAAGACGGCGATTTCCCCAGTATTGCCGTCAATGTGCACCCTTACGTTTTGGGCGGAGCCATAGTTGCGCTTGTAAGCGGTCACAATCGCTGCTTCGATTGCTTCCAGCAGGATTTCGCGGGCTATTCCCCGGTCCCTTTCCAATTCTTTCAGAGCTCCAATTAGCTCAAGGTTCACGCTTACCTTTCCCTTCCCTGTGTTGTTGCTAGCGCTCAAAATTCAGGGGACAAAGCGGCCTTGGCAACTTTGTCCCGGGGTATGCGAACTAGTCGTTCCTCAACTTCCAGTTCAATAAAGCCGTCCTTGTACCCTAATAGCTTTCCCCGCCATTTCTTCCGTCCGTCCACCGGAGCATAGGTCTTGACTTCGATCAGTTCACCACTGAAGCGTTGGAAGTCACTGTCCTTCTTCAACGGCCTGTATATTCCAGGAGAGGATACCTCTAGCAGATAGCTGCTGGGAATCGGGTCTTCTTCGTCGAGCTTCGCACTCAAGACTTGGTTAAACAAGGTACAATCCTCCAGGGTGACTCCCCCTGGTTTGTCTATGTACACCCTTAGGTACCACTGGGGACCCTCTTTGACGTACTCCACATCGACAATCTCCAGCTGCAGCTGGGCAGCCAAGGAATCGGCTAATTCCGTTGTGATGGCTTCAACCGAACGGCCCTGCAACCTCCTCCCCCCTTTCCAACAGTACAAAAGAGTGGGCGGCACCCACTCTTCGGTCGACGACTCATCCAAGCTTCTTTAGGTGAATTATATCATGGGGAAGGTGATTTGGCAAGGAAAATGCGCATTCTGGGGGCTCGATGCTAGGTCCCGCCGCGCAACCCTTGCCGCAGTTCTTCAACGGAAACATAGTCCCTGGCGGCAAGCCACTTGGCAAGCCTTCTCGTTACCGTGCTTGCCGACCGGATTAGGCCAGGGCGGCAGCCGCCAAAATGGGGCAAGAAGTGGTCGAAAAACAGACCATAATGGCTGATTATCTTGTCCGGCCCGAAAATATCACAAAATTGCATCTTGCCCTGCTGGAACAAGCGGTTGTACAAGGCCTTCTCAGCAGGGGGAAGGTCATCGGGGCCGAAGGTATCAAGGCTGTCCATGAGCAAGTAAACGATCCGCTCATATTTCCTACCCGTTGGCGGCTTTACCCTTCGATGCTGCTCCGTCAGGAATTCCTGCAGCAGTTCAGTGATAGTGGGGTTGGCCCTGCGGGGGAAGGGGATGATCTTAGCCATCTTCGCCTGCCCTCCTTAGAAAAGGGTCAGTTGATCTTGGGCCGGGAGTTTGTCCAAAGCCCCGTGTTCCTCGAGAATCTCGATGACCGTTTTGGTCAACCTGGTCCGTCGGCGCAGATCCTCGATGGATGTGAAGGGCCCTTCCTGCCGGGCTTCCATGATGCTTTCCGCGGCAGCTTCCCCCAACCCTTGCAGACCGATGAGAGGAGGCAAGAGTCCATCTGGGGTGATCAAAAAGATCTTTGGATCCGATTTGTAAAGATGGACTGGCAAGAAACTTATGCCGCGAGCTAGAGCCTCCAATACTACTTCCAGCAATCCCGCCACCGATTTTTCCTTGGCCGTTGCCCCACTCCCCTTGCGGTCGATTTCCCCAAGGCGCCTTCTTAGGGTTTCGGGGCCTTGCAGGATCAAGTGGGCGTCAAAATCCGCGGCTTGGGTGGTGAAATAAGTGGCGTAGAAAGCCTCAGGATGGTGGACTTTATAGTAAGCGATGCGGAAGGCCATGGTTACGTAAGCCACCGCATGGGCTTTAGGGAACATGTAGCTGATCTTCTGACAAGACTCGATGTACCAGCGGGGCACCCCGTGGGCCTCCATGATGCTGATGTCCTCTTCGGTCAGCCCTCTGCCTTTGCGGACTTGCTCCATGATCTTGAACGCCCGACCCGCCTCTACCCCCTGCCGGATGAGATAAAGCATGATGTCATCCCGACAGGCAATGGCTTCCATCAAGGTGGCCTGGCCGGAGCGGATAAGCTCCTGGGCGTTATTGGTCCAGACATTCGTCCCATGGGAAAAGCCTGAGATCCGGACTAACTCCCCGAAAGTGGTCGGCCTTGTCTCGGCAAGCATCTGGCGGACGAAACGGGTGCCAAATTCCGGAATC
This sequence comes from Bacillota bacterium, assembly GCA_012522085.1. GTDB lineage: Bacteria > Bacillota > Limnochordia > JAAZLZ01 > JAAZLZ01 > JAAZLZ01. Next base: position 12,228 of record JAAYLE010000086.1, read on the forward strand.
CCCAAAGTGCCTACTTGACATCCAGCTTCTTCTGGAGTGAGACCAAGGGCCTCAGTCCCGGAGAAAATACTCATCGTGGCCGGGTCGTCGAGAGGAATATCCTGGGGATCAGTCCCCGTCAGATCGCCGAGCATGCGCAGCATGGTCGGATCATCGTGACCTAAGATGTCCAGCTTGACCAGGCATTCGCTGATGGCGTGATAATCAAAATGGGTGGTGATGACATCGTTCCGTCGGTCATTAGCTGGGTATTGAATAGGGGAAAAATCGTGGATATCCATTCCCTCGGGAACGATCATCAAGCCGCCCGGATGCTGGCCGGTTGTTCGCTTGACGCCGCTGCAGCCTTGTATTAACCTGTTCAGCTCCGCATCGCGCAAGGCCAGATTCTGCTCTTCGGTGAATTTCTTGACAAAACCAAAGGCGGTGCGATCGGCCAACGTGGCGATGGTCCCGGCCCGGTAGACGTGGCCGGCGCCGAACAGCTGCTCGGCATACTGATGGATTGTCCCTTGGTATTCACCGGAGAAGTTGAGGTCGATGTCGGGCACTTTATCCCCATGAAAACCCATGAATACTTCAAAGGGAATATCAAAGCCGAGTTTGCGCAGCGGCTGCCCGCACTCAGGGCAGGCGGCATCCGGTAAGTCTACTCCGGCCTCCACTCCCCCATCCGTGATGAAGTGGCAATATTGGCACTTAGGACATAAGTAATGGGGCGGGAGGGGGTTCACCTCCGTAATGCCACAAAGGGTAGCCACCAATGATGAACCGACCGATCCCCTCGATCCGACTAGATATCCGTCGCTGAGGGATTTTTGTACTAGCCGGTGGGCGATTAAATACAAGGAGGCATAACCGTTGTCACAAATGGCTTCAAGCTCCCGCTCCAGGCGAGCCGTCACCAGCTCGGGCGGTTGGCTTCCGTATAGCTTTCGCAGCTGCCCCCAGGACATCTCCCTTATTTCCTCCTCCGCCCTCGGTATGTGCGGAGGATGCAGACCATCAGGTATGGGAGCAATATCTTCGATAGCCGCAGCGATCTTGCCCGGGTTGGCGACGACTACTTCCCAGGCTGTCTCCTCCCCGAGATAGGCAAACTCATCGAGCATCTCCGTCGTCGTGCGCAAGTAAAGGGGAGGCTGATGGGCAGCGTCCTCATAGCCTTGTCCCGCCAACAGGATCTCCCGGTAAATGCTGTCTTCGGGGTTTAGGAAGTGGACATCGCCTGTGGCCACCACCGGCAGGTTGAGCTCTCGGCCGAGGTTGACGATCAGCTCGTTGAGCTTCATCAATTCTTCTTGGGAAGATAACTTACCCCCCCGGAGCAAGAACGCGTTATTAGCCAGAGGCTGGATCTCCAGGTAGTCGTAGAAAGAAGCTACTTGAGCGAGCTTTTCCGCGGGCTCCCCCGCCAGCAAAGCTTGATAAAGCTCGCCGGCCTCACATGCAGAGCCGAGCAACAATCCTTCCCGGTGGCGAAGCAGCTCTTCCCGGGGAATCCGGGGCGTGCGGTAGAAGTATTGCACATGGGATAGGGACACTAAACGATACAGGTTCTTGAGGCCAACTCGATTCCGGGCCAGGATGACAATGTGGTAGCTAGGTCCGTTTGGCTCATCGACGAGATAACCCTCCATTCCGTAGATCACTTTAACCCCGTACTTTTTCCCCAGCTGATGGGCTTCGGGGAAAGCTTGGACTACGCCATGGTCGGTGATGGCTATGGCCGGATGGCCCCAGTCAGCGGCCAGGGCAAAGGCTTTCTTCAGGTCCGTTGTCGCGTCCATGGCGCTCATTTTGGAGTGAAAATGGAATTCGATGCGTTTTTCCGCCGCATCGTCGTGGCGGCGAGGCCGTTCATGCTGGCAGATATCGTTGGCCATGAGGGTTAGCTCTTGGGTGTGGCGATCGGTTATTACCGATCCCCGCACCAAAACGTACATGCCGACCTTTAACTCGAGCTCGCTTCCCTCCTTGAGGAAGATCTTCACCGTGATGCTGTCGGTCAGGTCCGTCAGGTCGAAACGGAGCAGGGTGCGGCCAGAACGCATGGGTTGGTATTCCAGGGCAATGATCTCCCCGGCAACCACCACGCTCTTCTCCTCCTCCTGGATCATCCCAATGGGACGGGGAGGGGTCTTGATGATCCGGCCGTACTGGATCTCCGCTGTTTCTCCTTTGGGAGCTGGCGCTGGTCTTTGCTGCGCTTCCTTCAGGATTCGTTCCAGATAGGCATCATCATCCTCTTCCTCTAGAGAAGGACAGACAACGTCCACCCGTTTAACCTGGGGAAAAAGGTTCTGGAGGCTGGCAATGAGCTCTCTTTGTCGCTCGCCGGCGAGGGAGCAGCCTAAGAAAATGCGCCATCCCTGCTCTTGGAGATGCACCTCAACCCGCTTGATATTCACCTCGGCAAGCCAATCATCACCAATACCTGCTTCCTGCAAAACCCGCTGCCAATGATCGGGCGCGGGTTCGATGACGCAAATTACCGACATTTGATCTCCTTCCCTAGGCAAGGGATTTGAGGATCTCCCAGTACATCTTCATCCGGGAGGTAAATCCCTTCCAAAGGCCCTGCTTTTCTTCCTTCATTACGTGGGAGCAGTCTTTGAGGATGACCGCCTTTACCCGCAGGCCATTGGCCTCGGCAAAACGGGATAGGACGACTTCTACTCCATAGCGGGTTTTCTCCAGGTCGGGGATTTGTTCCAACACAGAACGATGCATGGCCCGCTGCCCGGAGAGAAATGGGGCAATTCGCTGGGCCAAGTCCGTCGACAAACGTCCTTCATCGAAGATGCCGACGGTCATATCCGCCTCTCCCCGCAGGACAGGGTTGAACAGGGAGTCAACGTGTTCCTTGGTGATGCCGACCAAATCGGCATCGAGGAATAGCAGATACTCAGCCTGGGTGCTGAGGGAGCCGATCTTCATGGCGCCTCCCTTGCCCAAGTTGACGGGCAGCTCCACAACCTGCGCCCCGTGCTGGCGTGCCACCCTAGCCGTCCTGTCGGTCGAACCATCGCTGACGACGATGATTTCCTTCCATCCGGAGTCGGCTAGGGCCCTCAGCACGTTTCCCAGGGTGTTTTCCTCATTGTAAGCCGGGATGATAATTGCAGTCGTCGGCTTTTCATCCAATTGGGGTTCACGCCCCTTTGCTGGCGATGAGCTCCCGCACCTTGTCATATACCTCGTCCGGGGCCAGTTTGCCTTCCCATTCTCCGCTGCGGAGCCTGAGCTCCACCTTGCCCTCGGAGAGGGACCTTGCTCCGATGGTGATCCGGATAGGTATGCCGATGAGATCTGCGTCCTTGAACTTAACCCCCGGTCGTTCGTCCCGGTCATCCAATAAGACCTCTATCCCGCTGCTCGTCAATTGATCATAGAGTTCTTCGGCTAGGGTTAGCTCTTTATCCCCCAAGGGGACGATGTGGACATGGAAGGGTGCAACGGACATGGGCCAGATGATCCCATGTTCATCGTGGTGCTGCTCAATGATCGCCGCCATCGTTCTAGTGACCCCGATCCCGTAGCAGCCCATGACTATTGGCTTTTGTTCACCCTTTTCATCGAGAAAGTACGCTCGCAGGGCTTCACTGTACTTGGTGCCCAGCTGGAAAACCTGACCTACTTCGATTCCCCGGGCTCCCAGGAGGGCGCTCCCGCACTGGGGACATGGATCGCCGGTTTTGACTAGGCGAATATCGGCCACCATGTCCGGCTGGTAGTCCCTGCCCATGTTCACATTGAGCAAATGGGCGTCTTCTTCATTGGCTCCAGCAACGCCATTGGCCAGGGCAGCCACAGCGTGGTCGGCGATGAGGCGGACGTTTTTCAAACCAACCGGTCCGCAATAACCAACGGGGGCTCCCGTGACCCGGAGGATGGTCTCCTCATCGGCCGGTTCTAGTTCCAAGGTCCCGAGGATGCGAGCCAGTTTCACCTCATTTAGCTCATGATCGCCCCTGACCAAAGCGGCAACTACTTCCCCATTGTTCTTGTAAAGAAGGGTCTTAATCAGCCGCGAAGGTGCAGCTCCCAAGAAGGAAGCCACCTGCTCGATAGTCTTCTGGCCTGGCGTTGAGGCCTTCTCCAAGGGCAGGGGTTCAGCATCCTCCTTCAGCGGCGGCTGACATTCGGCCTTTTCCACGTTGGCCGCGTAGTCACACTCGGTGCAATAGACGATTATCGCTTCCCCGCAGTCGGCCAAGACCACAAATTCGTGGGTGAGGCTGCCGCCGATGGCCCCGGAATCGGCCAAGACCGCTTTAGTCTCCAGGCCGCACCGGGAAAAGATTTTGTTGTAGGCCCGGTACATCTTCTGGTAGCTTTCGTCGAGACCCTGCTGGTCCACGTCGAAGGAATAAAGGTCCTTCATGATGAACTCCCGCCCGCGCATGATGCCGAAGCGGGGTCTGATCTCATCCCGGTACTTATTCTGAATCTGATACAAAAGCAGCGGCAGCTGTCGATAAGAGCTAACCTCGCCCTGAACTAGGCTAGTGATGATTTCCTCATGGGTGGGACCTAGACAAAACTCCCGGCCGTGGCGGTCCTTAAGGCGGAACATCTCATCACCATAGTCAGCCCAGCGGCCGGTGGCATGCCAAAGCTCTGCCGGCTGAACAATCGGCAGCAGAATCTCCTGACCGCCGGCGGCATTCATTTCTTCACGAATGATTTGCATGATTTTCATCAGCACCCGGTGGCTTAAGGGCAGATAAGTATAGATCCCGGCGGCTGCCCGACGCAAAAAACCGGCCCGGAGCATCAGCTTATGGCTGGGTATTTCTGCCTCCGCCGGTGTTTCCCGCAATGTTGGTATGAATCCACTGGTCATTCGCATAAAGCTACCTCCACTTCAGCCTGATTTTAACAGACTCGCGAGCTCCATGTCAATTCGTCCAGAGACAGGGGCGACCCGCCTCATCCCTCTCCGTCCATCTCCTCAGCTAGATGCTCGACTTCGTGGACGAGCAGGTCGACCACTTCATCTATGGGCAGCTTGCGGACCATCTGGCCGCGACGGAAAAGATAAGCTGCATTCTTTCCTCCCGCAATGCCGATATCGGCTTCCCGGGCCTCTCCCGGGCCGTTGACTTCACAACCCATCACCGCCACGGCAACAGGTCGGTCGATGTGCGCCAACCTTCTTTCGACTTCGTTTGCCAGTCGGGGAAGGTCGATCTGACAGCGTCCACAGGTGGGGCAAGAAATCAGAACAGGTCCCCGATGCCTGAGATTGAGGGCCTTCAGGATTTCATACCCAACCCTTACCTCTTCGACAGGATCGCCCGTCAATGACACTCTGATGGTATCCCCAAGACCTTGGCCCAAAATGAGTCCGAGCCCAACTGCCGACCGGATGGTGCCAGCCCAGGGGGTGCCAGCTTCCGTAATGCCAATATGCAGGGGGTAACTCCGGCGGGCCGCAAGCAAGCGGTAGGCTTGCCACGTCGTCAGTACATCGAAGGCCTTCACCGAGATGACGATGTTGAAAAAGTCTAGTTCTTCCAAGATGGCAACGTGCCTGAGGGCGCTTTCCACCATGGCTTCCGGCGTGGCCCGACCGTACTTGGCCAAAAGGTCCTTTTCCAAGGAACCGGCGTTAACACCGATTCGGATGGGTACGCCGCGGCTTTGGGCCGCCTTCACAACTTCTTGAACCCTATCTTTGCTGCCGATGTTGCCAGGGTTGATCCTCAGCTTGTCCACCCCGGCATCGAGAGCCATCAGGGCCAAGCGGTGGCTGAAGTGGATATCGGCTACCAAGGGCAAAGGGGTTCTCTCCCTGATCTTGCCCAATGCCTTAGCTGCCTTCTGGTCGGGAACCGCCACGCGGACAATATCACACCCCGCCGCGGCCAGGCGCTGGATCTGATCGCAGGTGGCCTCCACATCCCTGGTGTCGGTGTTGGTCATCGATTGGACGGCGATGGGCGCCCCTCCCCCCACTTGCACCGCCCCGATCCGGACCGGGCGGGTCTGATCACGAAGGGTGAATGTCAATGGACTCCCCCCTTAACTGGGCAGTATGCGGAGAATATCCCGGTACGTGGCGAAGACCATCAATAGGATCAACAGGGCCAGGCCGATGAACTGGGCCAATCCCTGGTGTTCAGGTTCCAGAGGACGTCCCCTTAGTCCTTCAAGAATTAGGAAAAGGAGCCAGCCTCCATCAAGGATCGGAATGGGCAAGAAATTCAACAGCCCCAGGTTAATGTTCAAAATGGCCGCCAAGATGAGCAGATACTCGATGCCCTGGTTGGCCGACTGCCCCACTAGCTTGAAGATGCCGACAGGCCCGGTGAGTTCAGGTTCGATGCGGCCGGTAAGCATGCGGGCTAAGGAGGCCACTAGATCAACGGTCACGTTCTTGGTGCTTCGCATCCCTTTAGGTATGGCCAACGACAAAGGATCTCGCTTCTGCTCATCCAACCCGACGCCAATGAGGCCGGTTCCACCCGGACCTTGGTCATTGGGGACGGCTGGCAAGTCCAAGAGCTTCCCGTCCCGTTCAATGCGCAAGATGACTTGCCTATTCGCGTTGCGCCGGATGATCTCAGTCACTTGGCCAACTTCCTCGATCGTTTCCCCGTCGATGGCCAAGATCCTGTCCCCTGGGAGGATGCCCGCTTGGACCGCAGGGGAGTTGGGCAAGACGCTGGTCACTATGGGTGGAAACACTTCGACGAGGGAAAAATAGGCGACAAATAGGAGGGTGGCTAGGACGAAGTTCATCAGGGGTCCTGCGGCAATGATGGCCATGCGCTGCCAAATGGACTTCTTGTGGAAGTTGCGAGGATCATTGGGACTTAGTCCTTCCTCCCCTTCCGAGGGCTCGTCCATCCCCGCCAGCTTCACAAACCCGCCTAAGGGCAGAATACGGATGGCATAGGCCGTTCCGTTCCTCTTCAGCCGAAACAGGGGCGGACCAAAGCCTAAAGAGAATTCGTAGATGCGAACGCCCATGGCCTTGGCTACGAGGAAGTGGCCCATTTCGTGGAAGAATACGATGGTGCCGAAAACCACAATGAAGGCTAACAGAGTATCCATAGACTAGCGATCACCCCTTAAGCGGATGCTGTTTCATAATATGTTGCGCTTGCCTTCTAGCCCACCTGTCGGCGGCTAATGTATCGTCGATGGTCGGCCGTTCTTTGTTTTGATGTGTCTCTAGCACCTCCCCAATCACCCGGGGAATGTCTAGGAAAGCAATCCTCTCCTGAAGGAAGGCCTCGACGGCCTCTTCGTTGGCCGCATTGAGGACCGCCGGCATGGTGCCCCCCTCCTTCCCCGCAGCATAAGCCAAGGATAGGCAGGGGAACAACTCTTTGTTTGGCTCGGCAAAGGTCAACGAACCAACATCGGCAAGGGACAACCGGGGCCATGGTGCGGGCCAGCGCTCGGGGAAGGTCAACGCGAACTGAATCGGCAAGCGCATATCGGGCGGCCCAAGCTGGGCTAGGACGGAGCCGTCGACTAGTTCGACCAAGGAATGGACGATGCTCTGGGGGTGGACAAGGACCTGGATCTGTTCATAGGGCAGGCCGAAGAGCCAGTGGGCTTCAATTACCTCTAAGCCTTTGTTCATCAAGGTGGCCGAATCAATGGTGATTTTCGCCCCCATGTCCCAGTTGGGGTGTCTGAGAGCCTCCTTGGGGGTGACCACTTCCAGCTGCTCATTGGTGTAGGTCCGGAAGGGACCGCCCGAGGCGGTGAGGATGATCTTCGCCAGATGGTCCGGATCCTGCCCTTGCAAACACTGGAAGACGGCACTATGTTCGCTGTCGATGGGGAGTATTCGCACCTGCCGCTCCTTGGCCTTTGCCATCACCAATTCTCCCGCGGCCACTAATGACTCCTTGTTGGCCAGCCCAATGTCTTTGTCGGCATCGATGGCAGCAAGGGTGGGCAAAATGCCCCGAGCCCCCACCACAGCAACCACCACCAGCTCCGCCTGGGGGTGGGTGGCCGCAGCGATGAGGCCTTCGTCACCGACCATTACTTCGATGCTATTACTTATCATACCCCGCAATTCCTTGGCTGAATCGGCATTCTCCACCACTACTAGTTCGGGCTTTAGCTGTCGGGCTTGCTCGGCCAGGCGATGGACATTCCTGCCGGCGGTCAAAGCAAGCACCTGGAATCGGTCGGGGTAATGGGAGATGATCTCGATGGTCTGTCTGCCAATAGACCCGGTCGAACCTAATATGGCCAGTCGTTTCATGTAGATGCGGCAAGCATGGTGCCGCCATACCCCCTATCTATTTGTTCTAGTTGGAATTAAGGGGCCGTTCTGCACCCAAAGAAGGGCCCTGAGGAGGATGAGGATCAGGGGCCCTAAAATGAAACCTTCGATGCCCCAGAGTCTGACTCCTACATAGATGCCAAGTAAAGCCGTCAGCGGATGGATGCCAACGTAGTGTCCGACAATCTTCGATTCGCACAGCTGCCGGATGGCAACGACGGCAAGCAGCAGGAAAAGACAAGCTAACCCCCGACCAATGTCCTCTAGTGCTAGGTAAAGGGCTACCGGGGTCAAGACTAGTCCAGGCCCTACGACCGGCAGCAGGTCGAACAATCCCGCCGTTACGCCTAACAAGCCGGCATAGGGCAGCCCCAACAGATTCAGGCCGGCGACGAAAAGGGTGGTCGACAGGAGGATGAGGATTAGCTGGGCCCGGATGAAGCCCATGATGGCTGTCATCAGCTCCTGCTTCACCTGGGACAAGCGCCGGTGCCATCTAGTGGGGGTAAGCCTCTTTAGCCCCGCGGTGAGTTGACCCTTGTCGCGGCTGATGAAGAAGGTGGCCAGCAGCGTGACCACTACCGTCCCCAAAGCCCTAGGCAGGCTATGCAATAGCTCCCATCCTTCTTTGAGGGCCATGGCCAAGAATCCGGGCATGCCGCCGAGGGTTTGCTGGATGATGACGCTAAGCTGCGGCGGCAGGGAATCGGTCCAACCCTCAAGCCGGCTCTGCCAAAACTCCTCCAGGCTGTTGCTAGCATCGGGGGCAAGCCGGGCCACCAGCTCCGTAATTTCCCCGCCGAGATGCAGATAAAAAGCTCCCCCCACAAACAGCAGCAGTCCGAGAAGGCAAAACCCGACTAAGATAACCGCTGCTCCCCGCCGCAGGCGCCCTCTAGCCTCTAACAGATCGACCACCGGGTCAATGATGGAGGCAAAAAGGAGCGCCAGGATAAAGGGGGTGATCAAAGGGACCAGGACCCACATGGCCGCAAGCAGGGCCAGGATGCTTACCGCCCAATAAAGGTCCAGCCCTTCTTTCTTTTCCATAGGGACTCACATCCATAGGGACAAGAGGTGATAGGCAGCGGGGGCAGCAAACAACAAGCTGTCAAAACGGTCGAGGAACCCTCCATGCCCCGGCAGCAGGCTGCCCGAGTCTTTCACCTCAGCCTCCCTCTTGATAGCCGATTCAACCAGGTCGCCCAATTGGGCTGACAAGCTCACAGCTGCCGCTCCCACCATGGCGGCTCCTGGACTTAAGGGCAAGAGTCGAGTTGCCCCTAGGGAGCCGACGAAGGTCCCGGCGACCAATCCGGCCAGCGCCCCCTCACGGGTTTTTTTCGGACTGATGCTGGGACACAGGGGCGTTTTGCCCCAACCGGTGCCGAGAAAGTACGCGGCGGTGTCTGTTGACCAGACAATGAGCAGCAAGGTGAAGACAGCGTTTCGTCCCATTTCAGCATGGAGAGCATAGATCCACCAAAGGAGGCCGCCAGTATATAAAACCGTCAGCAAGGCTGCGCCTCCGCGCCTCAAGGGCCGTCTTCCTGTCAGCGTCTCCCGCGTCAGGGCATACATGGCCAATAATGCCAAGGCCCCGCTGCCCTTATCAAAGTATGTAGCGAGGAGGAATAATAAACCTCCCCACCGGGTAATTTCCGGAGAGGGGCGAATGTCTAGCCGGTGCCACATCTCCTCCATTTCCCGGCTCATCAGCAGGCTGAGGAGGGCGAGGAAGGCCAGCAGGTACGGCCCGCCCAGCCAAGCCACACCTAGTACCAATGGAATTCCTATTAGGGCCGTGATAATCCGGGTGAGCATGAGATGCTCTCCAATCCTTTAGATTTCATGGATTCTGCCAAAACGTCGCTTCCGCAGCTGATATGCCAGCAGAGCTCTCACCAATTCCCGTCGATCAAAGTCAGGCCAGTAGGTGGGAGTAACCCAAAGCTCCGAGTAGGCTGCTTGCCACAACAAGAAATTGCTCAGGCGGTGCTCCCCGCCTGTTCGGATGATGAGATCCGGGTCCGGCAGTCCTCCCGTCATCATCTGCCTAGCCACCAACTCCTCATCGATGTTGTCGATGGACACCTGGCCCTCTTGGACCAGGTCCGCGATCTTGCGGACCGCATCGACGATCTCCGCGCGGCCTCCGTAGTTGAGGGCCACGTTGAGGACCAACTTATCGTTCGCGGCGGTCCGGGCCACGGCCCTGTCTAGGGAGCGGAGCAGATCCTCGGGGAGTTCCTGCAATCGGCCGATGAAGCGGAGGTGGACTCCCTTCTCTTCCAGCTCATCGATCTCCTTGGTGATAGTCTCAGCCAGCAGCCTCATCAAGAAGCTGACTTCACTGCTGGGTCGCTGCCAGTTTTCTGTGGAAAAGGCAAAAGCAGTGATGATCCTGATGTTATACTCCCCAGCAACGGACACAAGTCTCTTTAGGGCTTGGACTCCCGCTTGATGACCGGCAGAGCGGGGCAATCCCTTCTGCTTCGCCCAGCGTCCGTTGCCATCCATGATCACACCGAGATGATTGATGGCCGCATCGAATCGAACTGTCGGGTCATTCACGGCAAACCCTTCCCTCGTCTAGACTAATTAACCCCCTCGCACGTGAGGGGGTCAAAGGGGTCCCCGGCAAGAATGGGCACAGACCAGCAAAACCCCGTCGGGCCTTTCCCTCAGGCCAATGACACGAACCTCGTCGCTTAAGCTGGTCCTTTGGGGCGGGCTGGTGAGCACAACTTCGAACGTCATGCCCCTGGCAGTCAACACGGCCTCGGCTTCAGACAGTTCCAATCCCAGCACACAGGATAATTCCCTGCTCAAAACGCTAAGATCTCCTCTTCCTTGGCCGCCAGCAATCGGTCTACTTCGGCGATGTACTTGTCCGTCAACTTCTGTACTTCATCTTGAGCGCGACGGGCATCATCTTCCGGCAGTTCGCCGTTTTTCTCCGCCGCCCTAAGCTTGTCATTGCTGTCCCGGCGGATATTGCGAATCGCGACCCGCTTTTCCTCGATATCCTTTCGAATCATCTTTACGAGTTCTTTGCGCCGTTCCTCGGTCAGCTGGGGGATTGGCAATCGGATCGTGTTGCCATCGACGTTAGGCGTTAGACCAAGCTCGGACTTGAGGATAGCTTTCTCCACGTCTTTAATGGAGTTCTTGTCCCAGGGCTGCACCACCAACAGTCGTGCGTCAGGCGCGGTGATGCTAGCCAGCTGATTGAGGGGGGTAGGAGTTCCGTAATAATCAACAATGATCTTGTTTAATAGAGCCGGGTTGGCTCGCCCCGTACGGACGGCGGCCAATTCCTTCTTGGCGACATCGATGACAGCCTGCATTCGCTCCTCAGTCTCCAGCAGAAGGTCTTCGATCACTTTGGGGCACCTCCTCCCACGATGGTACCGATCTCTTCTCCCATGACTGCCCTCACGATGTTGTTCGGCATATCGAAATTGAAGACGACGATGGGAATCCGATTGTCCATGCACAGGGAAGTAGCCGTCGAATCCATCACGCCAAGGCCTTTGTTAAGGACGTCGATGTAATCCAGGTGGGTGTACTTCTTGGCCCCGGGGTTAATGTGGGGATCGGAATCATAAACCCCGTCCACTCCCCTTTTCGCCATTAAAATGACCTCTGCTTCAATCTCGGCGGCCCTAAGGGCGGCCGTCGTATCGGTGGAGAAATAGGGGTTGCCAGTCCCCGAGGCGAAGATAACCACTCGGCCTTTTTCCAAATGGCGCATTGCTCTGCGGCGGATGTAAGGCTCTGCGATTTGACGCATTTCGATGGCGCTTTGCACCCTGGTTTCCACGCCCAGCTTTTCCAAGGAGTCTTGCAGCGCCAGGGCATTGATGGTGGTGGCCAACATGCCCATGTAATCGGCGGTGGTGCGGTCCATGCCTCTAGCCGAACCTGCTTCCCCGCGCCAAATGTTGCCGCCTCCGACGACGACCGCGACCTCTACCCCCCGATTAACGACTTCCCGAATCTCAGCGGCGATCATGTTGACTACGTCCAAACTGATACCGAAGCCCTGCTCTCCCGCCAGGGCTTCTCCACTGAGCTTAAGGATAACCCGATTATACTTGGGCTTAGGCATGATAACACCCATTCCTCTGCCAAGTTACTTGTTGATTTGGGCCATTACTTCGTCGGCGAAATCGTCTTGTCGCTTGGCCAGTCCCTCGCCCATTTCATAACGGGTGAACCGGCGGATAGAAATGTTTTCTCCCAGCTGCGCGATGGTTTCCTTCAGGACATCTTCCACCGAGCGGTCCGGATCCTTGATGAAGGGTTGTTCGAGGAGGCAGACCTCCTTGAAAAACTTCTCCACGCGGCCGTCGACGATCTTGTCCACGATCCGCTCTGGCTTGCCTTCATTGAGCGCCGCGGCTCGATAAACCTCGCGCTCCCTATTGAGGACATCCGCAGGAACCTCTTCCCGACGCACATACTCGGGCCTGCTGGCCGCCACCTGCATCGCCATGTCCCGGACGAAAGCGCGGAACTGGTCAGTCTTGGCCACGAAATCCGTCTCACAGTTGACTTCAATCAAGACGCCAATCCTGCCGCCCATGTGTATGTAGCTGTCGACGATGCCTTCGGCAGCGATCCGTCCAGCCTTCTTGGCCGCGGCAGACAGGCCCTGCTCCCGCAGGTAGTCGATGGCGGCTTCTATATCTCCCTTAGTCTCGATCAAGGCTTTCTTGCAGTCCATCATGCCTGAGCCGGTGCGTTCCCGTAGTTCCTTCACCATGGAGGCTGTGATCTCCATATGCTTCCCTGCCTTTCACCATACTGTCAAAAAGGGCTCGGGCTCGGGATTGCCCCGGCCTGAGCCCTCAAGTGTTCAGATATCCAACGCCTCATCTTCCATATCCATGTCTACTTCTTGTTCCTCGGAAGGGACATCAGCCATTTGACATCCCTCTAGCCCTTCCAAAACGGCATCAGCCATCTTGCTGGTCAGCAGCTTAACGGCTCGGATGGCATCGTCGTTTCCAGGGATTACCAGGTCAATCTCATCGGGATCGCAGTTGGTGTCAACAATGGCGATGATGGGAATGCCTAGTTTGCGTGCCTCGGCGACGGCGATCCGTTCCTTGCGGGGATCAATGACGAAGACAGCGGACGGCAACGTATCCATGTTCTTAATGCCGCCTAAGAACCGCTGCAGCTTCTCCTTTTCCTTCCGCAAGGCGATGACTTCCTTCTTGGGAAGGGAGAAAAGCGAGCCGTCCTCCTCCATGGCTTCCAGCTGCTTGAGATATTCAATTCGACTGCGAATGGTCCGGAAGTTGGTCAGCGTCCCACCTAGCCATCGCTGGTTGACGTAGCTCATGCCGCAGCGCGTGGCTTCTTCGAAAACCGTATCCTGAGCCTGCTTCTTGGTCCCTACAAAAAGCAGAGTCCCGCCGTCTCGGACGGTGTCCCGCACGAAGTTGTAGGCTTCCTCCACACGGCGAACGGTCTGCTGCAAGTCAATGATGTAGATCCCGTTCCGCTCCGTGAAGATATACGGTTTCATCTTCGGGTTCCAACGTCTTGTCTGGTGTCCAAAGTGAACGCCGGCCTCTAACAGCTGTTTCATCGTGATAATGGCCATTCGTTCACCTCCTCTCCCTTTGGTTATTCCTCCGTCCCCTTCGTCTGCGGCTGAGACCCGCAGGCACCCTCAGACGCATCCAAGGACGTGTGTTGTCACACCGCTAAGTAGTATACCACAAAGGATCGGCCTTATCAACAGAATGTGGCTGTTGTGCTGTTGGTCTGTGATATTGTCAGGGTGTAACTGGTGAGACGCACCTTGACTAAGAACAAGACTATCAACTAGTGGTTTGCTCTTCGTCCATGAACTCTTGCAAACCCA
>JAAYLE010000087.1 GCA_012522085.1 Bacillota bacterium
CTTGAGGCCCACGAGGAGATTCAACTCCGCCAAAGCTTGCCGCAATGCATCGGGATTTGCTGCGGGTGGCGCGGCCTTGTCCTTGGCTGTGGTTGTGGCGGCTCTTGTCTGCCTAAGCAGGCGAAGGGCATCGGCCGTTGACAATTTACCCTCGGAGAGGAACCGCAACACTTCGTCGTGATGCAGTGGATGCATCTTCTCACCTGCCTGGGACCTTTCTACCTTAGCATTCTACGTTGAAGGGCCGGCAGGCGTGACACGCAACTATTTCCTGTCTAAGCGAAGGATGGACTTCATCCTGGCTAGCAGGGTGTGGCGACGGATCTCACCGGCTACCTCCGCGGGCAGCTTGCTCAGAGTATTGATCAGGACTTCGTGCAAGTCCGATTGTTGCCGCAGAATCTCAAGGGTCTCCCTCGCCATCGCGTTGTAAATGTTCAAGGTTTGGGCGTGCTGTTCGAGGGCTGCTGCCAATTCGGCAGCGGAATCCTCACTAATCCCGCCCTGTCTCGCCACCGCCAAATCTGTAACGTCCACGGTCCTCTGGTAGGTTTGTTCGAGGCGTGCTGTGACCTGGTCCGTCTCCAAACCTTCGCGGTAATACTGGGAGATCTTGAGCAGAATTGGTTTTGCCTCCGCTCGAAACCGACGCTTCCGGCCCTGGCCGATCGACGGAATGAACTCGCTGAATTGCTTTGTATAACGTCGTAGGGTGCTTTCCGGGATGTTTAGTTCAGTGCTCAAACGACTAAGGGTGTATAAGGCAGTATTATCCATTAAATTCGACCTCCTCAGAATATTAAGGGCATAATCTGGGGAGTGCCCCGCCGTGCCCACCACCACGCCACCAGGTACTAGACTTGCAATTCTAGCGGACCCTCCCGAATTCCTGCTAAAGAAGACGGAAAATAGGCGATTATTCCGCCAACACCTTGGCCATCCCTTGGCTGATGGCTGCTATAACCTGCTCGACGCTAGTTTCGCTGAGGTTGAACCAGCGGATGCGGTGGTCCCGGCGAAACCAGGTGAGCTGCCTTTTGGCATAACGGCGGGTATCCCGTTTCAACAGGTCGATGGCCTCATCGAGAGTCCGCAGTCCTCGCAGATAAGCTAGTATTTCCTTGTATCCCAGCGCTTGGAGAGCCGTCTTTCCCTCGGCAAACCCCATCTTCACGAGACCCTCAACTTCATCGAGGAGGCCCGCCGCGATCATTTCGTCCACCCGTTGATTGATGCGTTCATAAAGTTCAGACCGGTCCCTCGTAAGGCCGTACATATGGAGGTTGTAAGGTGGTTTTCGCCGCGGCTCCTCCGCCAAGTGTGCGGACATGGGGCGACCGGTAAGGCGGCAAATCTCCAAGGCGCGGATGACGCGGCGCAAATTGTTGGGATGGAGGCGGGCGGCCGTTTCGGGATCTATCTCTTGAAGCAGTCGGTGTACAGCTTCGGCGCCCTCCGTGTTAGCCATCGCCTGGAGCTGCGCCCTGTACTGCTTGTCAGCAGGCTGGGGAGGAAAGTTGAGGCCGTCGATGACTGCTTGAACATAAAGGCCAGTACCTCCGGTCAAGATGGGCAGCCGACCGCGGCGATGGATGTCTTCAATGGCATCCCAAGCTAGTCGTTGGTAGCGGGCCACACTGAAGGCCTCATTAGGCAAACAAACGTCCAGCAAGTGATGGGGAATTCGCCGTCGTTCTTCCGGGGTGGGTTTAGCCGTTCCGATATCCATGAACTTGTATACTTGCATCGAATCCGCGGAGACGATCTCCCCGTCCAGTTCTTCTGCCAGCCTGAGGGATACCTGGGTTTTTCCCACTGCCGTCGGACCGACCAAAACCAAGAGAGGAACTTTAGACAAGTTGTTTCACCCCTGTCGACCAAAGCGCCGCTCCAGCTCGCCGCGGGAATAACGGAGGATCGTTGGGCGGCCGTGGGGACAAGTCCCGAAGCAGTCGACTTGGAACAGATCGGCAACCAAAGCTTCCATCTCCGGCAACGTCAGCCGATCGCCGTACTTCACTGCCCCATGGCAGGCCAGGGTGATGAGCAAAGCGTCTTCCGGCGAGCCTCCCGCTAATGCTTCTGTTATCTGGGACAGCAACTCAGACCAGTTGACCCCTGAAGCAAGGATGGTGGGTACATGACGCAAGATGAAGGACGTACCTCCGAAGCCCTCCAACCCTATTCCCAGGCTATGGAGCAGCTCCCGATTGCTCTCAATCAGATGGGCCTGTTCCGGAGTAGCATCAAGGGTGACCGGCAGCAGCAATTCTTGGATGGCCGCTTCCTTCCCTTGGCGGCGGAGCCGCTCGTAGAGAATCCGCTCATGGGCCGCATGTTGATCGATGATGAGCATCTCCGTTGGGGTCTGGATGATAATAAACCCTTGAAAGACTTGGCCGATGACTTGCATGGGTTGGGGTTTAGCTGCCACATACTGATTTTGCATCTCGCGCACGGGTTCCAGGCGCCCGGTCACGGGGGGTTCAAAAATCCATTGGGCCTGTTCTCGCTTCGGTTCGGGGCTCATCTGCCAGGTCCGGTCTCCTTCCCTTTGTCCCAGGGCCCGTCGCCCGGCAAGGAGGAGGCTTCTGTACACCATGCTGTCATCTTGGAATCGGACTTCGCTCTTGGCCGGGTGAACATTGACATCGACAAATGCCGGGTCGAGCTGCAGCTGAACTACGGCCACAGGGAAGCGTCTAGTCATCAGGAGCGAGCCGTAACTGCGCTCAAGGGCGCTAGATAATAGGCGGCTCTCAATGCAGCGGCCATTGACGATGAATACCTGATGGGTGCGTTGCCCTTTCGCCAGTTCCGGACGCCCGATGTAGCCCGTTATCGTCCCTGGCGGCAGTTGGCCCTGAATGGGCACCATGCCATTAGCTAACTCGCCGCCGAAGACGGCCTGTATAGCCAGCAAGATGTCGCCGTTGCCTTGTGTACTTAGGATCTCTTCCCTATCGCACAACAAGCGCATCGCGACATGGGGGTTGGTTAAAGCCAAACGTCCCACGACATCGATGATATAGCGTTTTTCAGCCCCGGGACTCTTTAGGAACTTGCGCCTGGCAGGGGTGTTGTAGAATAGATCCTTGACGATGATATTCGTACCTGCAGGACACCCCGCCGTTTCATGGGCGAGGACTTGTCCCCCTTCGATCCGCAGGTAGGCTCCAGTTTGCTGATCCTGGGGACGAGAGTAGACTTCAACCCGCGCGACCGCGGCTATGCTGGCCAGGGCTTCACCGCGAAAGCCCAGTGTCCGGATTGACCGCAAATCGGAGGCAGAGCTTATCTTACTAGTGGCATGACGCAAGAAAGCCAAAGGAAGCTGGTCGGCCTCTATTCCTCCCCCATCATCACTGACCCGGATGTACGTCATCCCCGCATCCCTTATCTCCACCAAGAGGCGACGGGCGTTGGCATCGATGGCGTTTTCGAGGAGTTCTTTGACTACCGAAGCCGGCCTTTCAATTACTTCGCCGGCGGCAATCTTGTTGGCCACATCTTCATCGAGGATCCGGATGGTCAACCCTTATCGCCTCCGTTCAACTGGCTTTGCCAGTCAGCCAGGATCGTCAAAGCTTGCAGAGGTGTAAGCTCATTGATATTCAACTCTGCTAGCTTAGCCAGGATTTCGTTCTGTTCTTCCTCCGCAGCAGCTGCCTCATCGAGGATGAGCTCATGGAGCAGCATCTGACCTGGCACCTGCTGGGGGAGCTCCCAACGACCCAGCAACTGGAGGGCCCGCTGCACTACGGTTCTTGGCACTCCGGCCATGCGGGCCACATTGATGCCGTAGCTGCGATCGGTTCCACCCCGGGCGATGGTGTAGAGAAAGACGATCCGTCCTTGTTTCTCCTCCACCAGCACCTGGTAGTTCTTGACGCAAGGGAGTCTGCCCTCCAATTGGGTCAGTTCATGATAATGGGTGGAAACGATGGTCCTTGCTTTGATCTTGTCGTGGATGTACTCAATGGCTGCCTGGGAAATGGCCATCCCGTCATAGGTGCTTGTCCCCCTGCCGAGTTCGTCGATGATAATTAGGCTGCGGGCAGTTGCATTGACCAATATATTAGCCAGTTCGGTCATCTCGACCATGAACGTGCTTTGACCTGTGCCCAAATCATCGACGGCCCCCACCCTGGTGAAAATGCGGTCGACTAGCCCGATGCGAGCCGATGACGCGGGAACAAAGCTCCCTATCTGCGCCAGCAGGACGATGATGGCCAGTTGACGCAGATAAGTTGACTTGCCTGCCATATTCGGCCCAGTCAAGATGATGATCCGGTTTTCATCTGTGTCCAAGTGGGCGTCGTTAGGAACAAACTCCACATCTTCCAGGAGGCTTTCCACGATCAAGTGACGTCCGCCCTTGATGATGATCTGCGTACTATCATCGATTTCGGGCCTAACCATATTGTACTTGACAGCCACATAAGCCAAGGCACACAGTACGTCTAACTGGGCGACGGCTCGGGCTGTGCGCTGGATACGCTCCCCTTCTTGGGCAACGGCCGCCCTGACCTGGGTGAATACCTGGTATTCCAGTTCAATGACCCGTTCCTCCGCCCCCAGGATAAGGTTTTCCTTCTCCTTCAAGGCGGGGGTGATGTACCGTTCAGCGTTGGCCAATGTCTGTTTTCGCTCGTAATCTGGAGGCACGGCGGCCAAGTTTGCCTTGGTGACTTCGATGTAGTAGCCAAACACCTTATTGAATCCTACTTTGAGGGACTTGATGCCCGTCCTCGCTCGTTCTTCCTGCTCTAGAGCAGCGATCCACCCTTTCCCTTCCCGGCAAATGCTCCGCAGCCGGTCGATTTCAGGGTGATAACCAGCCCGGATTAGATTGCCCTCTCTAAGCCCCGTCGGCGGGTCGGGCTCGATGGATGCCTCCAACAGTCCAACAACGTCTCCTAGTTCGTCCAGTTCAACGTGCAGTCTTTGAACCAGGGGGGAATCAAAATTGGTCAAGAGCTCCTTGAGGGGGCTAATCTTCTCCAGGGATTCTTTCAGGGCGATGAGGTCCCGCGCGTTGGCAGAACCACAGCCTATTTTCCCAACGAGGCGCTCCAGGTCATAGACATCCCTCAACAGGCGGCGGCATTGCTCCCGCAACAGACCCTTGTCGACGAGTTCTGCTACTCCGTCTAGGCGGTCGTTGATTTCTACCAGGTCCATCGATGGTTGTTCCAGCCATTGGCGCATAACCCGGCCGCCCATCGCCGTCATGGTCTCGTCAAGGACGCCGAGGAGTGAGCCTTGCTTTTGGCCGGTGCGCAGGGTGCCCGTCAACTCCAGATTCCGCCTTGTGGCCGGATCAAGGACCATGTATTTTTGCGTCGCGTAGATCCGCAGACTCTGTAGATGGCTGAGTACGGTCTTCTGGGTGGTCTGGAGATAATCGAGGACTGCCCCTGCGGCGGATGTACAAAGGACGTATCTGTCGCAGCCAAACCCTATCAGCGAGGAGCATTGGAACTGTTCCTTCAGTGCACGGCAAGCTCGCTCGTAACTAAAGGCCTCTTCCGAACAGATGTTGCAGGTCATCGAGCCCCCGATGTGTTGGAGGGTTTCGTGCAAATCCTCGAGGCCTGGGGCCAGGAGCACCTCAGCGGGCTGGAGCCTGGCGATTTCATCCAACAGCAATGCTTTGGCTTCCCTGCCCGTGCACTCTGTACCGGCAAACTCGCCGGTAGTGATGTCCGTGTAGGCCAGCCCGTATCCGTGGGCCCCTTTGCTAATGGCCGCCAGATAGTTGTTGGACTTGGCCTCCAGCATCTCATCGTCGGTAACGGTACCCGGGGTGACTAGGCGGATTACCTCCCGGTGCACAACGCCCTTTGCGGTCTGCGGGTCCTCCATCTGTTCGCAAATGGCCACCTTGTAGCCCTTCCCCACTAGGGTGGCCACGTATCTATCGGCCGCGTGGTAGGGGACGCCGCACATGGGCAGTCGTCTGCCTTTGCCTGCTTCCCGGGAAGTCAAGGTGATGGACAGTTCGCGGGCGCCTACTTCGGCATCCTCGCCGAACATCTCGTAGAAGTCTCCCAATCGAAAAAACAGCAAGGCATCCGGGTATTGTTTCTTTATGTCCAAATACTGCTTCAGCATCGGAGTCAGTTTGGCCATCGATCGGCCTCCTGTTGTTGGTTCTTCTAGGGCATCAGCTCACCGTGGAGAGACCATGTTCGGGCTTCGGTAATCTTAACGGGCACGAGGCGGCCGCGCTCTGCCGCCCCCGTGAAGATGACCAGCTTGTTGCCCCTAGTTCGGCCCATGTACTTGTCCGGATCCGTTTGACTTGGCCCTTCAACGAGGACTTCCTGGATGGAGCCGGTAAGGACGCGGTTTCGTTCCAGGCTGATTCTGTTTTGCAATTCGATCAGCCGATAAATCCGTTCTTTCTTTACTTCTTCCGGCACCTGGTTTTCCATCTTCGCCGCGACGGTTCCGGGTCGTGGGGAAAAGATGAAGGTGAAAGCGGAATCGAGCTGAATCTCTTCGACTACCCGGAGTGTTTCCTCGAAATCCTCCTCCGTTTCCCCCGGAAAGCCTACAATAAGGTCGCTGGTCAGTGCAATATCTGGGATTCGATCACGGATCCGATTGACTAGATTGATGTACTGCTCCTTGGTATAACCCCTGTTCATTTTCGCTAGGATCCGATCGCTGCCTGCTTGGAGGGGTAGGTGCAAGTGTTCACACACCGTGGGCAAGTCAGCCATAGCCTCGATCAGTTCATCGGACATGTCGCGGGGATGGGATGTAGTGAAACGGATCCTTTCCATTCCCCCGCTCCCATCGAGCATCCGAAGTAGACCGGCGAAGGTAACGTCCTCGTCTAAGTCCTTGCCATAGGCATTTACGTTTTGGCCGAGGAGAGTAACTTCCCTGTACCCTTGGGCCGCCAAGTCCTCGATTTCCCGACGGATCGCCTCCGGCTGGCGGCTTCGCTCCCGACCTCGGACATAAGGTACGATGCAATAAGTGCAAAAGTTGGTGCAGCCGTAAATGATATTGACGAAAGCCTTCAGACCATCGAGTCGGGCCGCCGGCAAGCCTTCGACGATGGTGCCTTCTGTATCCCACACTTCAAATAACCGTTCTCCCGTCTCTTGCACCTGGGTTAGCAGCTCTGGCAGGCGGTGAACATTGTGGGTGCCAAAAACCAGATTCACATGGGGCAGCTCCTTGCGGATGCGTTCTAGCTGCTCTGGCTGCTGGACCATGCAGCCGCAGATGGCGATAACTAGTCTGGGGTTTTCTTCTTTGAGCTGCCGCAGATTGCCGACTCTGCCGAAGATCTTCCGTTCCGGGTTTTCCCGAACGCAGCAAGTATTGAAAATGAGGAGGCTTGCCTCTTCAAGTTCGTCTGCTTCCTCATACCCTAGCTGCTGGAGCAAGCCTGCGATGACCTCCGAGTCGTGGACGTTCATCTGACAACCGAAGGTAAAGATCTTATACTTATTGGCCACCTCCGTACCTCCCCTGATTGTGCGGATAACCTACATAAAGGGTACCACAGCCGCGGTATTGTATCAACCTTCCAAAGAGGGCGGCCGTTGGCCGCCCCGGTTATCATCGGTGGGCTGGTTCAAACGTGGGTGCTGTTGGCCTGGGATCGGAGAAGTAGCGACCTGGTGTGGATAGATCAAAATACAAGCGGGCTGATTCGTCGACCCCGAAATCGCGCATGGAGCCGCTGTCCTGGATTTTCCTGAGAGCCTCTCGGAAAAGGGCGTTATGGGCTTCTTCCCGATTGAGGAGAAAATCGATCGTTTCTCGAACGTATTTGTCGTTGATTTGACGGTGCAGATACTCATAGACGACTTTAGCCCGCATTTCCGCGGAAATGTTGGACAAGAGGTCCGCCGGCAAGTCGCCTGTTACCTCGACGTAGGATGCTGTCCACGGGTATCCTGAGGCGTTGGTAAGCATCGGACATAACCCGGAGACGACATGGGGTTCGATGGTTCCGGCTTCCACCTCCTCCACATCAACGGTATGACCGTTGAGCAGGTTGATGGTGGTGGCGACTATCTCCATATGGCTTAGTTCCTCGGCGCCGATATCCAGGAACAGGTCCCTGATCTCTGGATCCCTGATCCTGAAACTTTGTGAGATGTACTGCATGGCCGCTTTGAGTTCTCCATGGGGGCCGCCTAGCTGGTCCAGCAGCATGTTGGCATAAGTTGGGTTTGGTTTCTCCACCTTGACCGGGTGGAGAAGCTGTTTGTCATGTGTAAACAAAGTGATTTGCCTCCTTTCGCTGCTAGTGTGCTCTTTGCTGAAGAGGGATATGTAAAGAGGGTCAGCGGGGCATACTAGCCTTGGGAGGTTTGCATGCTTGTTACCTTCGGCAGGACCATAATTCTATACGTCCTCGTCCTAATAATCATCCGCATCATGGGGAAAAGACAGCTTGGCCAATTACAGCCCTTTGAACTGGTTGTGACCCTGATGCTGGCGGAATTGGCTACGGTGCCCATGGAAGACAAGGACATCCCCTTGATCGATGGCATCATCCCTTTGGTCACCATCTTATTGGCCCAGGTTCTCCTGTCCTATATTTCCCTCAACAGTCAACGGGCCCGTCGGATCATTTGTGGGACGCCAAGCATCGTCATCCGTGATGGCCAGATTCAAGAGGCGGAACTAAGAAGGCTCCGTTTTAATTTGAATGACTTGTTGGAGCAGCTGCGGATCAAGAATGTGACCAATATCGCCGATGTCGAGTTTGCCATCTTCGAGACCAATGGCAGTCTCAGCGTCATCTTGAAATCCCAAAGGCGTCCTGTCACACCTGCAGATCTATCCTTATCGACTTCCTATGAGGGCTTGCCCACACCGCTCATCATCGATGGCGAGTTGCAGAAGACGAATCTCGATCAGCTCAATTTGAGCACTGCCTGGCTGCGCAACGAGCTGCGCAAGTTTGGCTACCAGGATGTAGAGGATGTGCTTTTTGCCAGCCTGGATTCCCAAGGGAACCTGTTTCACCAAGGAAGGGAAGCTTGCAAGGCAAGGAGGAAGACGTGAGAGTCTTAATTGGCATGGTGTTGGTTGCAATCATCATTATTGGCGCAGGCATCTTTGGCCAGCGCTATTTGCTGACGACGCGGCAAAGCCTTTATGATGCTCTGGCGGAGGTGGAAGCAGTTTTGCTGCAGGATGACTGGGAGCTGTCCGAGGCCAAGGCCTGCGAACTAGAAGAGTATTGGCGCAATACCCAACATAAGTGGGCTCTCCTCATCTCCCAAACCGAAACGGAACGGGTAGGATTGGCCATCGTCCGTCTAGTCAGCCGAATCAAGAACAAAGAGAAAGGAGAGGCCCTGATGGAAATTGCCACGGGCCGCTCCCTGCTCGATTCCACTATTAACAAAGAGCTGCTTAGTCTCCTTAACCTTCTATAGTATCGTCCTTGACATCGAGGCGGAACCGACCGATGGTATCCCGGAGGGTCTGGGCCATCCCTGCCAGTTCTTCCGCCGAAGCAGCCGTTTCCTCGGCTCCGGAGGCTGTCTCTTCGGTGATGCTTGAAACCGTCTCGACGGCTCGAACTGCATCGGCCGTATTGGCCGCCTGTCTTGTGGCTGCTTGGGCGATGTCTTCGACGAGCTGGGAGGTGTTTTGGACTACATCGATGATGGTCCGCAATGCTTCACCAGCCTTATTAGCAATCTCAACGCCTTCTTCAACGGCTTTGACGGCGCTCACGGTGTTGCCCTGAATGCCGCCGACCAGATTAGAGATCTCCTTAGTTGCCTGACCGGAACGTTCGGCAAGCTTGCGCACCTCTTCGGCGACAACGGCAAAGCCGCGGCCCTCATCCCCTGCTCGGGCAGCCTCGATGGCCGCGTTGAGAGCCAAGAGATTCGTCTGTTCCGCTATTTCCTCGATCATGGCCACGATTTCCCCGATTTGCCGTGAGCTTTGTCCCAGCTCCGTCACTGTTGTCTTGATGTTGTTCATGGCTTCAGCGGCTTTGACAACGGCTTCTCCGCCCTCTTCAGCAGAGCGGGATGCCTTGTCCGATTCTTCGGCGGCATTGCGGGCTCCGGAGGCCATTTGCTGCAGAGCTGCTGCTATTTCATTGACCAGTTCAACGGTCTTTTGCACCTCGTGGGCCTGATTCTGATTGCCCGCCGCGATTTCCTCGGAGCTGGCGGAAATCTGCTCGGAGGCGAAGGCTACCTGGGAAGCGGCCTGCTGTACTTGGTTGAGCAGGCGGCGCAAGTCCTTGGTCATCGCGTTGAAAGCTTCGGTAAGGGCGCCCACTTCATCGCGGCTTTTCACTTGCAGCTCTCCGTGGGTCAGGTCCCCGGAGGCAACGGCTTGGACTCGCTCGGCCACCTCGGCGACTGGGCGGCTGATGGACGAGGACAGGTAGTAGGCTATCAAGATGGTAAGGACCGCAGCCACCAGGGCAATGGCTAAGATGGTCTGACGCAACTTTGCGGTAGCCCCGAGGGCGATGTTCTTCGGCTGAGCGACGGTCATGGACCAGCCTAAACGAGTGAGGGCGCCTTCCTCTTGCGCACCGCTAACATGAGCGAGGATCGACTCTTGGCCTTCGAAGTTCTTGCCCCAACTCCAAACGCCGTCGGCCAGACCACTGATGTCCAACTTATGGGCCTTAGCTTCGTTGCCAGTTAGGAGTTCCACCTCTGAACCGCGATTGATGGCGCACACCAGGGGATTCCCTTGCCGGTCGAGGAGCTGCACCTCGCCTCCAGGAATGGCCCAAGCAATCTTTTCGACAAGTTCTGTCACTTCCGTAAAGTCTTTGAACCCCATCATGATCCCAACGGGCTCATTGGTGATGTTGTGACGTACCATCACCGCCAGTTGCAGCCCAGCAAGATCCTTCATGTCATGCTGGACGGGATCGCTGATGTAGGTGCCGTTGGCCATCGCTTCCTGCCACCAGCGGGTATTCTTTTGAATGAAACGGGCGGGACGCTCAGTCACGACAACATTGTGGCCTTCATGCTCGGTGATGATGATATCGGAGAAGCCTCCAAAATCCCGTATGTAATCCTGCAAGAAAGCAGTCACCCGGGGACTCACGTCAAGGGAGCGGGTTTCCTCCATGCGGCGCTCCCTATCTTGTTCGGAGAGTCCACTTAGACCTAGGATATCGAGATGTGCCCCAGCTCCTTGAGCCGCAGAGGTGATCAAGGGCGTGCGGGCCATCAATTCCAGCTTGGCCAGTTCCTGGGTCAGGGAACCATTAATCTCATCTAGCGATTGCTGGGCAAAATCGACGAATTTTTGCCCGGCCGTGTCCGCCACCGCGGACTCTCCTAAGGTTGCAGCGATATAACCTAGGACAACTAGGGGGACCAAAGCGGCAAACAACATGTAGACCAGAATTCGACCCCTTAGGCTCTTGGTGAAGCGTAACATGAGACATTCCTCCTTGAACTTGAGTCCCTCCAATGGGGTTGAAAAATGGGCCCCAGTCCGCCACAACTAGGGCAATAATGGCAACTGGCTGTCTTGGTGCTTCAGCACGGTAGACCCTTTAGCTTTGCGACACCACCTTTCGATGGCTGTGCCCTTTACGCTGTTGGCTTATCGAGATACATGTTCCTCATAATTCTACGAATTTCCTGCCGCACCAGGTAATTTAACAAAGTGGAGGAAGGCCCTTCGACACCGGAACTTGCTAGACTGCTCCCTGTTACACTAATGCTATAATGGCCACAGAGAGTCTATGGAAAGGGGTTGGCGAGCTCAATGCGCCAGAAAGCTATCGCAATCTTCCTCGTTTTTCTATGCGTGAGTGCTTTTGTGTTGCCCGTTGCAGCTGAAACTCGCACCTACACTGTTAAGGCTGGGGACACTGTGTACCTACTGGCTAAGCGTTTTGGGTTGACCACGCAGCAGCTCATCGCCATGAATGGTCTCGAGGCTCCGTATGAGATTTATCCGGGCCAAGTATTGGTGGTGGGGATGGAGGAGGGCCCTGAGGCTGCGCCGGAGAAGAGCGGTGGGTTGTTCGGCCTCAATTGGGGTGATGTGACTCAAAGCTACGGTTGGCTTGCCTTATTTGCCATCTTGAAGCTGTTAGGGGTCATGTAGTACCAGCACTTGCCAGTATCAAAGCATCAGGCGGGACCACACTCTAAATGGGGGTGTGGGAGCCTGTGGCTACCGCATATCGAATCGGAGGGAAGCAACTCAAGGAGACGCCTGCATCGCCGGAAGCAATGGGATATGCGGCAGGGGTCTTGGTCCGGGAGATGATTCAGGCAGCTGAGGACTACGTCTGTGAGTTGGTTGTCCTGAAGGTTCGGCGGGGATTCCAAGAAGCCCTCAAGGAGCAAAACGGGGAAAGGCCCTAAAGGACCTTTCCCCGCTTCATCTCTAGTTAGTTCATTAATCCCAGTACCATCCCGAGCAGCGCAGCTACCCCGAGGAATGTACTCGTATTCTTGAGCCCCTTAAGTTCTTTGTCGGTCCTATCCCGGTAGTTGGCAAAATCCTGTTCTAGGTCCTGCAATTGCCGCTCCAGCTTCTTCTCCCGCATCATCGAAGCTGCCAGCTGGGCAGAGATTTCATCGCCCATCCTAAGCTCCGAATCACCTAAGCGGGCTTGCAAATGGGCTACCTGTTCCTGGAGGGCAGAACCCATGGCCTGGAGGCTTTCCTCCATTAAAATGGCCTGCTCGTTGAGGTTGACCACTTGCTGCCGCAGCTGAGCCAGCTGTTCATCGGTTTGCCGGCGCTGGGCCGCCTCGGTCTGAAGTCCCTGGGCCAGTTCTGCAAGACCTTTGTCCAGGCGCCCGATATGATCCTGGTGCTCGGTCAGCTGCCTCACCAATTGTCCATCGGCGCGCGCCAGGGCTTCTCCTTGGGCCTTGAGGGCATCGGCAAGCTCCGCGATGGACTGCTGCAACAAGGCAGCTTCCTCGGCCCTTCGGGCAAGTTCAGCCTGTTGCCCAGCGACATCTCCACTCAGCTTTTCGGTCGTAGCTAGGAGGGCTTGTGTCCGTTCGTCCAAGGAACTGATCTGTTCGCCGTAAAGGTTTAGTTGCTTTTCTTGCTCGCGCAGCTGGGACTCAAGCAGGCCAATGGCCACCGTCTTCTCTTCCAGTCCAAGGTCTAGATCCCGGCTCAGCTTAGCAACGGCGCTTTCCAGGGAGGCCGACACATCCTGCTCCTGTCGTGCCAGTTCACCGGTGAGATCCTCTTCCAGCGCAGCCAGGCGTTCGCCCAGTCGATTCAATTCCTGCTCCAGGTTCTCTTGTCGCTCCGAAGTCTGGGCTAATTCCTGCTTGGTCGCGGCGGTCTCCTTGGTCGCCGCTGCTTCTTCTTCCAAAGCTTTGACCCGAGCGATCAGATCGTTTGTATCGATGCCGAGTTGGTCCAAGGCTTCTTTATGAGTCTCCATGAGTGCGCCGAGGTTATGGGCCTTCTCCTCCAGCTGGGTGGCCAGGGCGATGAGCTGGGTGATCTTCTCTTGCCGCACAGCCGATTCTTCCTCGAGGAAGGCAAGTCGCTGGTCTAGTTCCTCCACAGACGCGTATACCTTCACCAAGTCATCGCGAAACTCGGTGGATAGACGGCGAAGCAATTGTAAATCGGACTCAGTCACCGTTGCCCTTTCCTGTTCCACGCTCTCGAGCAGCTTGGCCACCGTTGCCGCAAAGGTGAACCGATCGACGGACCGGGTTCCATCAAAGGTGCCATCTTCGTAAACGGCCAGATACCCTCTCTCGATCAAAGTTGCTACTGCTTCGTAGGCCCAGTGGTCAGGAGGCACATCTTTAATCTGCAACCGTTGGGCGGAAGCCAAGCCCGTTCCCAGCAGCCCCGACAGGGTAAGAATAATCATCCAAGCCAACAACATCCTGCATCTTTTCATCTGTTCTTCCCCCTCAATTATCCGACTGTAATGGTTCTTTGATATCGACAAGGGTCCCTGCAGCTTCAACCTTGACCGGGTTGCCATCCACATCTTGGACGATCAGATTGTTGATCGAGATGGGCGTATTCGTCGCTGTCCGTTTGGCGCGAAACCGTATCGTCGCCACCGTTCCCGAGGCCCTTTGCTGAGGACCTAGAGGATGACGATTGCCGGCGAGGGCAGCCTCCCCTACTGCTGAGTCAACCAAGGGAGGAGCCCACTCCAAATACTGAAGCCTCTCTCCTTCCTCCTTGTGGACAAAGAGGGTGCCTCGGTCGATGCCCAAGGGACCGCCTACAATCTGTAAGACATCTGGGTCGTAGACGATATCCAAGGAAATGCTAAAGAAATCGGGGATGTTCGTTGCCACAACATCAACGGTGAAGAAGTCACCGGCGTTGATTTCACCCTCTGGTGGTTGCACCCATACCCGTGGCTTGAGAAGGGGAACGAGGATGAAGTTGTTGGCGACGATTCCGTCTGCATTGTAGGCTTCTGTCTTGACGGAATAAGGTAGATGACCTGTGAAGCCGATGGGCCGCAAGGACCAACTTACCTGGGATTCTTCACCTGGTCCCAAGTTGCCTACGTACTTGCTCCCTCCCTCGCCGCTGGCAAGGCCTAGGACGGGGCTGCCAAATTCCGCTTTGACCCGATAAGCGTCGGCGCCTCCACTGTTGCGAATCCGGGCAGTGATCCGGAACGGCACCGGATCCCAGCGTTCGAACTTCACTCCCAGACCAAGGGGCCCCTCAAGGGAGGTCTCCAGCTTTGGCGGCGCCACCACCGTAATCTTCCTGATGACCGAGTTAGGTTCACTATTGCTGGAGTGGACCCTGACGGTAAAGGTGAGCTCCGCGGGTGTGTCGGAAGTGGGCACCAACATCCATTGGGCCTGGGCCGTCATCTTAGAGGAGAGATGTCCAAGCTCCTTCTCGGTCTCGCCGGCGACTAGCCGCAGTCCTTCGCCGGGTTCGATGCTGGCGACAACATCCCGGGCTTCGCCGGTACCAGCGTTTTCAACGTAGGCGACGACGGGGAAGGGTTCTACGCCCCTCTTGCCCGCGACGACCGAAGCCGGGGAGGTAACTCCCAAGGACAACTCGCCTGGAGCGATGGTAATCCCGCCCAGGCCATAGTAAGCGACATACACCCGTTCTTCGCCGGGGGCCATGACGACCGGCTCCCACCGTAAAGCAAGGGCGCTGTCCAGTTCAAACTCGCCTTTGCGGGTGAAGTCACGGGTTGGTTGTACGTCAAAATCCCACAAGGAATCGGCCAGGCTTCCCCAGTTAGTGAAAAAGGCCAGGTCGGGGACGGTAACATCGCCGCCTTTCAGGGTACCTTGGGCCATGACGCGGGGATCGCTCAGGGAATCAAAGGCCTGCCAAAAAGCGGGCATTTGCGCCGCTCGATACAATCGGTCCGTCAACACTTCTGCTTCCTCAACACGAAATGGCGCGCCATCGTTTGCCCCCAGCATCGTGTCCAAGACAACCCGCAAACCGACTTGACGGGACCTATCGGAGATATTCTTGATCGTATACTCGATGCGCGCTGTATCCGCCAGCCCCGTGGTCGGACTCTTGGTGAATCCCAAGGCTTGCTGCACCTGGATGCCGTTCAGTTCACAGACAGTATGTATTTCATTGCCTCTCACTGTTGGAGGAGTGACAATCTCTCCGTAGCGTCCGCTCCGACCGGCCCTAGTCTCCGTTGGGCCGCCGAAGACAAAATTCGTGCCGTCGATCCGCACCGTTGTGTACGAAGTCCAGGGGTTGTTTCCCCCGTAAATAAGGGGTTTGTTCTCATCCCCAGGTCGATAGGGATCTCCCCCGGTGGTGTTCACCGAGAAGCGACCGGTATTCTGTTCCCGGGCGTTAACGACGATCTCAATGTAGTTGTTGGACAGGGTTACGGAGTTGTCTTCTGCAATCGCCGGCATAGCTCCCAAACAGAAGCATAGCACAAGGGTGAGGCCAATCAATTTGGGTCGCATCTCCTATCCAACCTCCCGCCTGTTCATGGCACGTACTCGATGTTCTCAAAGTGTACGTCTACATGGTAAGCTTCGCCGCTAATCGGATCCTCTCGCTTGTCAAAAACGACGGTCACCTTGACCTTATACGGCCTGATGGCTGCCTCGAAGGCCCAGCTTTCTGCAATAGTTCGCCTGGCGACCTGGTCCAAACGAGAATCTGAAGAAGGAGAGGCGATCTCCACCTGGGAGATGCGTCCTCGTTGATCCACATGGACTAACAGTTCCACCCTTCCGGTTACACCTTCGTGTTGGGCATTCTTAGGATAAACCGGTATACCTCCGATCCGCCACATATCCCTACCTGACGGAGGCGGCCCGAGTTCTGGCTCCTCGCTGCCCTTGGGGGTCTCCTCCGCTCCTCCCTCGCCAGGGGCCGAAGTGGCCGGCTGGGGCTCCACTTCCTCGAGCCGTTCCTCTGTAGCCTTGGCCTCCTGGATTTCCTCTTCCGGTTGGGCACGAGGCGGCTGGACCGGCGGCCTAGGTGCCGGTTCTGGTTGTCTCGGCTGGGCATCCAGCAACGGAACCTCCGTTCCGCGATCGCTGGTAAGCAGCTCTTCCTCGCCTGTCCGCTCCGCGGCAGTGGGAGTCTCTACAGGCTCTGGCGGCTTCTCTTCAACCTGAGGTTCAACCTTTGGCCTTTCCTCCGGCACGACCTCCCTAGTTGGCGTCTCCTCCTTAACCTCCACCGGTTTTTCCACCTTGGGCGGTTGTGGCTGTTCGGCTTGTTGTTTGGCGACTGGCTCCTTGGGTTTAGGCGGCGTTGGTTCGGGCTTCGGTTGGGGCTGGGGCGGTGGTGAAGGCCGCACAGCCTGAGGGGTTCCCCTCGGTTGAGCTGGCTGGGGGGCGCTCACGTGAATGACTTGCACCACCCCTCCCTGCTCCATCGATGGGTAACCAATGGATAGGTCCCATGACAAGTAGGGATACAGGATGAAGAGTAATATGTGCAACAGGATTGATAAGAGAAAAAAGGGGCTCAGAGCCTGCTCTGACTCGTCGTAAATGTACATGTTACTCACCTGTCCGTTCCTCCAGCGAGACTCAATTGCCCTACTCCCTCTCGACAGCTAGGCCGAGACGATAGCCGCCTCCGGCCCGGACTTCGTCCATTGCTTTGACTACATGCTCGTAGCGGGTTTCCTTATCGGCTCTGATGATTACAAACAGATCCGGCCGGCGCTGCACAGCTTGGCGAACCCTAGACTGGATTTCACTTGTGGCCACTGCTTTGCCGTCGATGTACATGGCTCCGGTTTTAGTAACGGTGATCGTCAGGTTGCTGGGCTCCCGTTCACTTGCCGTTACGGCCTTCGGCAACTCCACTTTCAATCCCGCTGGGTTGATTTCAAATGAGGCAAAGAGCATGAAAAAAACGAGGATGAAGAAGATGACGTCGATCAGAGGGAGAATCTCCACTCGGGGACGCCTCTTGCGGCGTGTGACGATCATCAGCCCTCACCCCGTGTTTCCAAAAAGTAAAGGAGGTCAGCGGAACGGCGATTCATTTCCGCGACGTTGCGATCGATCAGGCTCGAAAGGTAATAATACAGGGCCATGGTGGGGATGGCGATAATCAGCCCTGCTGCAGTTGTGATCAATGCCTCGGCAATCCCATAACTCAGTGCTTCGGGGCTGTGTGCACCCTGCATGGCGGCAAGCACGTTGAAGCTCCTCATGATCCCTGTCACCGTCCCCAACAGCCCCAACAAAGGCGCGATGGTAACGATACTGTCAAGGACCACCATGCGTCGCTCCATCTTGTAAAGCTCATGGGCGCCCACTTCTTCCAGATGCTGTCGTATTTCCTCACGAGGTCGATCATAATGGGCAATTCCTGCCGCTAAGATGGCGGCCACGGGACCGCGGGACTTCTTGGCGATCTGCATGGCTTCCAGAACCTTCCCTTGTTGAAGGGAAAGCTTGATGTCGTCCATGAGATCCTCCGTATCGACTCTAGACCGCCATAAATAAATGAAACGTTCAATACTGACGGCCAGGGCCAGAACAGATGAAAACAGCAAAGGGATCATTACGGGGCCGCCTTTAAGCAATAAGTCCATCATGGGCATTCCCTCCGTTGCGACGCGTAGACTGCGATTGCCCCTTAGGGCACTACTCGAAGAAAGCATTCGACGCGCCCCGACGATTTCCTTTTTTGAAAAAGTATATCTGTCCTGGAGCAAAATGGCATCAAGCCCATCAGAACAACCCCAGAGGCATAGATGATGCGAATCGAGAAAAAACTAAAAATGGAGGTGAGGCATTCATGAAAAAGGAAAAACGGACCCTGACTCCCCTTGAAAAGGAGTTCGAGCGATATAAGTACGAAGTTGCCGCCAAGCTGGGCTTGAAGGAGAAGGTGGACGAACTTGGCTGGAAAAACTTGACTGCTAGGGAGTGCGGCCGCGTGGGGGGCAAAATGGGGGGCAGGATTGGCGGGCGGACCGTGCTGGAAAGAATTAAGAAGCTTAAACGGCAGGATTAGCCGATGAAGGCAGGCATTGCGAACGGAGCACCTCCATTAAGATGATTTCGTGCTCCCGGTCATTTTGTCGTCGAAGCCGTCCTTCTTTTCGGAAGCCGCATTTGGTGTAGCAGCGGATGGCCCTCTTGTTGAAGCTGTAGACCCGAAGGTAGACTCGCTCGAGATGAAGACTGGAAAAAGCATATAACAACAGCGTCCTTATGGCATCTGCCCCATGACCCCGATTGCGATCCTCTTCTTCGCCGATGCGGATCCGAAGCTCACATTCACGTCGCCGCCAGCTGATATGCACTAGCTCGATGTCGCCGATGAGCCTGTCTTCCTTGGTGACGATGGCTAACAGCTTGGTCTGTCGGTCGGCCTCAGCTTGCCGCAGCCATTGGTGGGCCTCGCCTAAATCCTTCGGATACTCTCCATCCATGAAGTGCTGGAGCTCTCGATTCCGGCCCCACCTAATCAGCTCGGGCAGGTCTTCCTCCTGGATCGGGCGCAGGTCCACCTTCTTACCGATCAGCCTCATTAAGTGCCACTCTCCCTGGTGTGAACATTGCTACAGATAGCGGTTCAGCTTGTCGATCGTATTCTACTGAAGGGGAGTGAACCCTCCTAGTAGTTCTGTCCACTAATGGAGAGCTCAAGGCCTTTAGACTGATAAAGCCTAGCCAGTTCGGACCGGTCGATGCCCTTTGTTCCCAGTTGGGCTCCTTCCCGTGCTCCGGGACCGTGGTAATCCGATCCGCCTGTGATCAAGAGCCCCTTTCTTGTGCAAAGGTCCCGATAATAGGTCGATTGTTCCTCCGTATGATCCGGATGGTAGACTTCTAGGCCCGCGATTCCCTGGTCACAGAGCCTGCTGACTAACCCTTCATCACCCAGCAGGCCTGGATGGGCCAAGACGGGAATGCCGCCGCTGCTCTTGATGAGCTCAATGGCCTCCTCGACAGATAACTTGTACCTGGGGACGTAGGCCGGACGATTTCGTCCAAGGAGTCTGGCAAAAGCCTCTTTGATCGATGGGACGGCGCCGGCTTCAACGAGGCAGCGGGCCACATGCAACCGACCGATGCTGCCATTACCAGCCAGCTCCCTAACCCTAGCCAGGGAAATGGGATAGCCCATTTGATTGAGGATGTGCACGATCTCTTTGACCCTGTCCAGGCGTTCGTCCCGGAGGACCTTGAGGGTCCTAGTCAGTGGTTCATAGTGATGGTCCAACAGGTACCCGAGCAGGTGAATCTCCGAACCTCCCTTATCGATGCTCAGCTCGACTCCCGGGATGACCAATAGGCCCAGGGATGAAGCGGCTGCCTGGGCTTCATCGATGCCGGCGACGCTGTCATGGTCGGTGATGCTGATGGCTTCTAGGTTTAGCTGTGCCGCCAGCTTGACAACTGCTTTGGCACTCAGGGTGCCATCGGAGGCGTTCGTATGCACATGCAGATCGATTCGTGTGGTGGCTGGGCGCGACATTAGCAAAGGCTCCTTCTTAGCTTAACATTTGACGCAGGGTCCTGAGGATGGCCTTTTCGATCCGGGAGACCTGGGCCTGGGAGATTCCCAGTTCACTTGCCACCTGTGTTTGCGTCTTCTCTTGGAGAAAACGCCAGACGATGATTTTCTGCTCCCGCGGTGCGAGCCGACTGATGACCTGTCTTAAGGCCAGGCTATCCACCGTTTGGTCTCCCTTCTCATCAGCAAGAAGATCCTCCAAGTGGATAGGCTGCCCTTCATCCTCCTTGATTACATCCTGCAGAGAACTGACTGGTTGGGTGCTGGCTAAGGCGACGGCCACTTCCTCCCTGTCCACACCCATCGCTTGACTGATTTCATTGATGGTGGGCGATCGGTTCAGGGTCTGGGCGAGATCGTCGCGGGTCTTCACCGCCCGCGAGGCTAGGTCGTGCAGGGACCGACCAACGGTGATGGGGCCCTCCTTCCGTAGGTACTGTCTAATCTCGCCCATGATCAACGGGACGGCATAGGTGGAAAAGCGTACGTCATAGCTCAAATCGAAATTATCGATCGCTTTAAGCAGTCCTAGACAACCAATCTGAAACAAGTCCTCAATGTCACGGCCTCGACCGGCGTAGCGTCGGGCGATGCTAAGCACTAGGCGCAGGTTGTGTCGTACGAGAGTATCCCTAGCCTCTAGGTCCCCCTCTTGGGCTTGTTCTAACAATAAACGCGTCGTCTCCTCCCCCAGCAATGGCGCCTGGGGCAGGCTGATGTCGGCCCTGGCTTCGTCCACCACCGGCTTCACACCCCGTCCGGTTTTGGGGCTTTGACGTATTTCACCATGTGGACTTTGGTGCCTTGTCCCGGTTGAGAGTGAATCGAAAGGATATCCATGTACTCATTGATAAAGACCAAGCCGAGGCCCATTCGCTCTTCCGGGACGGTCGTATAGGCTGGCTCTAAGGCCTTGTCCACATCTTCGATGCCGACGCCCTCATCGGCAACTTCAACTTCCAGCCGGTCCGGGAAGATCTGACAGCACAAGACCACCTGGCCCGTATCCTTCCCGTAGGCGTGGATCACTGTGTTGGATACTGCTTCCGATGTTGCCACTTTGATCTCATCGAGCTCATCTAAGGTAAAGTCCAGCTGGGAGGCAAACACCGCCACGGTGGTGCGAGCAAAAGCCACATTCTCCGGTAGATTGGGAAACTCCATCCGCATGTAATTCCGAGCTGCCGACATGGTCCTATCTCCTCTCATAGGTGTTCCAGCGCTCTTTCCGCATCCGGAAAGAGTGGCATGATTTTATCCAGGCCGGACAACTCGAGGATCTTTTGCACCTGGGGCTGAGCATTGACCAACAGCAGCTTGCCTCCCCGCTCTCTAATCCGTTTGTAGCGTCCTAAGATGGCCCCTAGGCCAGAACTATCGATGAAGTCCACCTTGCTCAGATCTAATATAAGGTTAGACAGACGTTCATAGGTCTCCAATTCTTGGTCCACCTGTGTTCGAAAAACAGGGGCCGTCAACAAGTCAAGTTCTCCTCTCATTGTAACCAGCAGAGCAGTTCCACGCCGTTGGTGATAGATCTCCAAACAATTACCCCCTGCCTTTTGGTCTAAAACTTCTTCATTATTCGCCCAATTAGCTTCGAATTCCTGCTGGGACTAATCCTTGTTGGAAAATAGACTGTGGAGCAAGTCGCGACCGGTCCCTCGAATGATCTGCCATAGACTGCCCCGAGGAACATCCTCTCCGGCGACCAAGTCTATCCGTCCGAGCTCCTCCCCCTCATAAAGGGCGATGAGGGTTCCAATTACTTGCTGCTTCGACACAGGGGCAGTGAGGTCTTTTTCTATTAGGAGCTGACGTTCGATGCTATCTGCCGCAGCCCTCGGCACGGGAACCTTCAAGGATTGGGCGGCGACGACGGGCACCTGTTCGGTTCTACCTCGCCGGACCTTGGCTTGGCCTAGGACTTCGCCTTCCGTAGCTATTACCTCAGCCCGGTAGGTCCGAAAACCGTAGTCAAGGAGGGTGCGAATGTCTTCTTCTCGTTTGGCGCTCGACTCCGCTCCTAATACAACGGCAATGAGGCGTAGATCGGAGCGTTCGGCCGTTGCCGCCAGGCAGTAGCCGGCTTCCGTTGTGCTGCCCGTTTTGATGCCGTCTAGTCCTGGATATCCATAGCTGCGCCCGGTTGCCGACATGGTCCGGTCAAGCATGCGATTGTAATTCCAAAGGACGACTTCGTTTTTCCGTCCTGGTCTGATCACATAATGATAGGTGCCAACCAGTTCCATGAGTTTCGGCACTGTCAGGGCATGACGCGATAAACTGGCTATGTCATAGGCGGTGGAGTAGTGTTCTCCTTTGTTTGAGGGCAGTCCATTGCTGTTGACAAAGTGGGTGTTTTGCAGCCCCAATTGGCCGGCTCGCTCATTCATGCGTTTGACAAAAGCTTCTTCAGAACCGGCCATGAACTCGGCTACGGCCACCGATGCATCGTTGGCCGAACCGACAGCGATCGCGTACAGGGCATCTTTGAGGGACATGTGTTCGCCTGCTTCCCACCAGATCTGCGAACCGCCCATGGAACTTGCATAGGGGCTGGCCACAATGGGATCCTCCAGGTGGAGTCGGCCGGCTGCCAGGTCCTCCAAAGCCAATACCAAGGTCATGATCTTCACCAGACTAGCTACCGGCTGGCGTCGATGGGGCTCCTTCTCATAAATGACCCGCCCGCTGGTGGCCTCCATGAGGATGACCGAGGGCGCCGAGACATCTAGCTCCTGGGCAAATCCCATCCCGGCGCTTAGCAGGCATGCCAGCAGGCCGGCCAAAGGTTTACGCCAGTCCATCTGCCTCCCCCCCTTTTTCTATTCAACAAAAAATATTCCTTGTCGAGCGGGGTTATGCCGATGGGTTGGAATTGGCTGGGATCCGTTCGAGGATTAGAGGCTTCGGCCCGGGACGATCGCCGATCTGGAATGAGCGCTCGACTCTGTGGACCTTGTCTTGATCAATGGTACCGCGATTTTGCAGTGTGGCCAGCACTTCACCCGTCTCTACGTAGTCGCCGGTTTTCTTGGCCAGCACGATGCCCGCGGTTGGATCGATGGGGTCATCCTTGGTGGCCCTGCCTGCCCCCAGGGCCATGACGACCAGGGCCAGTTCTCTGGCATTAAGGGCAGTCACGTAGCCCGGTTGGGATGCCTTGACTTGGACTACCGTTGTTGGTTGGGGGAGCAGCTCAGGATCATCGATAACCTGGGGGTCGCCTCCCTGGGCCTTAAACCACTGAACCATTTTCGCCAAAGCCGCGCCCGAATCGAGCAGGCGGGCTAAGATTCCCTGTCCTTCCTCGGGAGTTGCTGCCTTGCCGGCCAGGTACAGCATTTCGCTGCCCAAAGCCAAACACAACTCCCTTAGGTCCTTTGGCCCTTGGCCTTTCAAGGTGGCAATGGCTTCCTGGACTTCAAGGGCGTTGCCAATGGTTCGTCCCAGGGGTTGGTCCATGGAAGTAAGGAGGGCGCAGGCGTGGCGACCAGCCTTGCGGCAGCTCTCAACCAAAAGACGGGCCAAAGTTCGCCCTTCCCCTTCATCTACCATGAAGGCTCCTAGGCCGCACTTAACGTCAAAGACGATGGCGTCGGCCCCTCCGGCTATCTTTTTCGATAAGATGCTAGCGGCTATGAGGGGTATGGACTCGACGGTGGCGGTTGCATCCCTGAGGGCGTAGAGCTTCTTGTCGGCTGGGGCAAGGGACTCTGTTGCGGATGCCACCGCGACTCCGATCTCCCTGACTATCCTAAGGAACTGCGCCGTGGGCAATTCAGCGCGAAACCCGGGGATTGACTCGAGCTTGTCGATGGTGCCGCCGGTGTGACCAAGCCCACGTCCTGATAGTTTGGCCACCGGAACGCCCGCCGCCGCAACTAGAGGTGCTAGCACCAACGTCGTCTTGTCGCCAACGCCGCCCGTTGAGTGCTTGTCTACCTTGATGCCGGGAATTGCGCTTAGATCGAGCCTTGGTCCCGAGTCGGCCATGGCCATGGTCAACGCTGCTGTCTCAGCAGGCGACATGCCTTGAAAGAAAACGGCCATGGCCCAGGCAGCCATTTGGTAATCGGGGATCGCGCCTTTGGTGTAGCCGTCGACCAACCACTTGATTTCCTCCGGGGAAAGCTCATTCCCCTGCCTTTTGCGCAGCAAGATGTCGTAGGCTCGCATAATCTTGTCTCCCTCACTTGGCCCTGGGATGGGCTAGATCATAGACTTCCCGCAGCCGCGTTCGCGTCAGATGGGTGTAAATCTGGGTAGTGGAAATATCAGCATGACCCAACATTTCCTGCACGGAACGCAGGTCAGCCCCATTTTCCAAGAGATGGGTGGCAAAGCTGTGCCGCAGAGTATGGGGGGTGATGGAGCCTGATATACCCCCGCGGGCAGCATACTCTTTGATTAGCTTCCATACCCCTTGGCGGGTCAGTCGTTTGCCTCGTCGATTAACGAACAGGGGTGAATCATTGGTCGCCGATGCCCGCGATGCCAAGTACTTTTCTAACCAATAAACGGCCACTTCTCCCAGGGGAACGATGCGCTCCTTGCCTCCTTTGCCGTGGCAGCGCAAGTAGCCGAGATCGAGCTTGACATGATCACAATCAAGGCCGACCAGCTCGGATACCCGCAGTCCCGTGGCATACATTACTTCCAACAGGGCCTTGTCTCGCAGTCCCACGGGCGTCCTCACATTCGGTTGGGCCAGCAAGACCTCCACCTCTTCCGGGGAGAGGACATCTGGAAGCTTCCACTCGCTGCCCGGGCTTTCTAAGGTTCGGGTCGGATTGCTATCTAGATGTCCCTCCCGCACCAGAAAGGCAAAAAAAGACCTGATGGCAGCCAGCTGCCGGCAGATGGTGCTATTCGCTTTGCCTTGATTGCGCAGGAATAATAGGTACTTGCTGATATCTTCCGCTGTGATCCTATTCGGCGGCATCCTCAAGAAATCCGCGAGTTGACTCAGGTCCCGCTGATAGGACTCGACGGTATTAGCCGCAAGCCCCTTTTCCACGGCAATGTGGTGGATGAATTCCTGGATGAGTAGGTTAAGGGATTCGGCCATTATTCCCCTCCTCTTGCCCGATCCCTTCGACGCGGGGATTCCTATCCCTGCCCCTTAGATGAGGTAGGTGTTGACCAGGTCGATCAACACGGGGGTGATGTAGGCCTCGATGAAAGCTGCGCCGATCAACAAACCCGCGGCCAGGAGACTGGTGGAGGTCGTGATGAGGAACTGCTGGTAGACGTTGATGCTGCGATTCCCGGCCAAGACGCGAAGGACGGACCAGGAAAAACCCATCGCTGCCGCCCCGGCGATTATTATAGCCGGGAGGATGATGATGTTATGCGGCAGAATCGACGCCAAGGCCACGACCACTCCCCGCAGGAACATCTCCTGCACGAGAAAGCCCAAGGTAAAGCCGATGGTAAACCCTCTGATGAAGATGATCACCAACACCAAAGGCGCTCCCAGGAGGGAAAGCCCCAGCAGCCACATCAACCCTACGGTCTTGACCACATTATCCATGATGGAACGACGGGCCAGCGCGTCCTTCGCCAGGGTTGTGCCTGGGTTGTAGGTCTCGAAAAAGCTGGAGAGATAGTGGTTGAGTTCTTGCCTTTGTTCCACGGCCACGTGCTTGACGGCCAAGCTGCCGAAGACCATTCCCATGACAAAAATGGTGCACACGAAAAAGTAAGCCACGACCCGCCGGTGGAAATGCTGTCTGAACATCCCATCAACTCCCCCGCAAGGGCTTTGTCCAATAGAATATATGCTCCGGGGGGAATGGTTATTCAGACTTCGTATCCGACGCCTTCCGGGGGAGCTGGCAGGTGACAATGGTCATTCATGCCAAGGAGGAGCCAGCGTTCCTCGGCCTTCTTGATCGTG
Organism: Bacillota bacterium; assembly: GCA_012522085.1. Classification (GTDB taxonomy): domain Bacteria; phylum Bacillota; class Limnochordia; order JAAZLZ01; family JAAZLZ01; genus JAAZLZ01. Next base: position 25,865 of record JAAYLE010000087.1, read on the forward strand.
GTGATGGCCCCATTGTCGATGGGGATCAGATAGCGGTTTTGCAAATCGAGGCCCAGGATGGTGGCGGCGATCAACCGGATGGGACCTCCATGCAAGACGACGATGCCTCGCTGATTTGGATGAAGGGAGGCCAACTCATTTAGGCAGTCCATAACCCGCCTGACTACCTCCAGCAAGGTCTCACCTCCCGGGACCCTGGCTGTTTCCGGTTCCCTTCGCCACTTAGCCAGCTCCTCAGGCCAAGTCTCCCCGATCTCCCGGGGCGTTAGGCCTTCCCATTGACCAAAGGCGATCTCCCGCAAGCGAGGGTCCTCATGGACCTCAAGACCAGTGAACTGGCCGATGATTTGAGCCGTCTCCCGCGCCCGGCCCAGATCACTGCTCCAGAGGAAATCGCACCTTGCGTCCTTGAGCTTTTCCCCGACTAATCTAGCTTGCAGTCGGCCCGTGTCGTTGAGGGGAATATCCTGGTGCCCCTGGTATCTTCCCTGATGATTGAACGCGGTTTCTCCATGGCGTACCAAAAACAACGTCGTACTAGTCGCTGACAACCCTTCCATAACGGCCTCCTCCGCCGGGCTCGATGGCCAATTGGCCTCCCCTTGCCGCGATGATAAGCTCAACCAATTGTTCATTTGCCACCCGCCGCAGGTCTTCCGCTGGGACGTGGTGCAAGATGTTCATCTCCGTTCCAAAGGCGCGAAGAAGTCGCTCCATGGTGCGAGGTCCGCACCCTGGCAGCATTCTTAGAGGCACCTGGTGGTAATAAGGCGGACGCTGTACCGGGGTCGACGCAGTAGCCAACTGCGAAATGCGATCGAGGACCCCGACGATGACTTTTTTGCCACATACGCTGCAGACACTCACGGGCGGCGGCTGTCTGGTTTGACCGCAGTTGGGGCAGTAGCTTCGGTAGTATTTGCCCAAACGAGGGTCTAATCCATAATTAGCTAACAGGCGGCAATTTCCTTCACTCCGCAGGGCGGCCGCAAAGGCCGCAAAGGACACCTCCTCGAGTTGGAATGCGTTATGCTCCCGGGCGATTCGGTCCAGAGAGTGGGCATCGGAATTGGATAGGAACGTCGCCTCGGCCAATTCCTCCAGCCTCCCCGCCAGGGAAGCATCCGCGCTGAGCCCCAGTTCGACGGCCAAAGGTTTGGCGGTGAAGGCTTCCCTCCAGCTGTCGAGGCAGCTGCCGTAAAGGCCCCGGTGGGGGGTGAAGGCGTGGGCAGGCACCAGCAGCCCGTCTAGGCTTTGGGTGATCTCCCCTAGGGCTTCGGGGGAGAGGTCCACCCTTTGGGAGCTCAAATTGATGTTGGTCATATGCTGCGCAAGGATCTGGCTGTATTGCGTGACGGCCTGGAGGGTTGGAAAGTAGCTGATAAGATGGCAGCGGCCCCGGCCAACGGCCGCCTCCACTTCACACCCCAGAATGACGAGCCTGTTGGATTCCCAAAGGAGGCCTCCTCCGGGGGCCTCTGTTAGCTCGCCTGCATGGACCATCGCCCTTAGCTCCGCGATCACCCCGGGGGCGGCGCAGTCAACAGGGGCGATGATGTGGAGACCCTTAGGTCCAAAGGCTTCCCGCAGGATGGCCGGCAGCGTCAACGCCCTTGAGGCGGTGATTTTGACAGGGTCGTTGGAGAGTGTTCGACCGATATGGATATGGAGATCGGCGTAACGCAAAGGATCACTCCTTGAAGTCTAGACAGTGGGCCGCGTAGGAACCGGCAGCGCACGCCGACAGGAAAAACTCCCTGTCTTCGCTGATGCTTCGTCCCATCGTCGTCGGCTGCAAGTCACAGGCTTGGAGGGCCTCCAGGCCCGGCTCTCCGTCCCATTCAACCACATGATGCTTGGCAGTTATGCTGCTATTTTCCAGTTGTTGGACGATGGTGTCCTTCATTGCCCGCGGCAGCTTTGGCACCACAACCGTCGTCGGCCGTTGGGTAAGGACGCCTAAGGCAGTCAAACAGTGATGACTTACTCCCCGGTGCCGGGGCCGCTCATCGGCGAAACTGATCCTCAGGAGGGCAACTCCCCTTCCCCCTAAGGCGCTTACCCCATCGAGAATCGGGCCTTGCTCCAACGAGGTGCTTCCCAAGGGAGTGGCCGTGCCCACCGTTCCCGGGCCCATGGCTACGATGGCCAGGTCCGCCTTCAGGACCCACCGGGCGGCAATCAGGCCGCTGTAAA
>JAAYLE010000088.1 GCA_012522085.1 Bacillota bacterium
ACAGCCAATCCTTCAATGAACCAAAAGGGCAGGAGCATGTTGGGGGTGGCAAGGACCGGCACTTTGCCGAAGGCGCGGTAGACCGACTCTGCTTGCCCGCCTTTCATATCCATCTGGAAAATATGGGTTAGTTCATGGGCGATGACTGTACGCAGCCAGCTTTCCCCCGGCGGGAAAAGTTCAGAGCCGCCCCGCGGAGGCCGGATCCCCACCCCCAACCGGTTAAGGGGCAAGGGTGAAGCAAACCCGTTGGATTCATCCCCTTGATCGAGGATCAACAAGTGGGTCCTTTCCTCAGGGGCGAAGGAAGCCGCGGATGCTAGCTGTTCGAACAGCTCGTCGGCTAGACGGGCCGCTTCTTGGGCATCTTTCTCCGTTCCCTGGGGGAAGTGGATCACAAAGCTGTCTCTTTCGAGGGTGAAATAACTCTCTTGGGCGCTGGCTGCTACTGGGCCAAATAGTAAGACCAGGCATACAAGCCCGGATAGTAACCGCATCTGCAGGTCCCCCTAGTCCGTGGGCATTGCCGATAACTGTTACTTCTTGATGCAGATCGATGTTCCTGCCAAAATTGCGCGAAGGCTCTTGGAGCTTCCCACCATGGTAATTTTTCCGGGCGAGGAATATGGTGTTTGAGGGCGAAGTCTCTAAGTGGAGGGGAGGTGAAGCTGATGCGGCAAAGATGGCTGGGAAGGATTGCCTTGTTGTGCTTGCTCCTCGTCAGCGTCCTTTTTGGTTGGACCGGATGGTCGCGGGTGCAAGGAGCTCAAGAAAAGCCCCTTCCCCCGCGAACGATCCTCGTCCAAGGGGAAGGCGAGATCGAGATCGAGCCTGATTTCGCCCTCTTGTACATTGGCGTGGAAACCCACCAACCAAACGTGCAGGCAGCCCAAAAGGAAAACAACGAACTGATGAATAACGTATTAACCGAACTGGGCAAGCTCGGCGTGCCATCGGAGGACATTCGCACCTCTCGCTTTGATGTGGTGCCGGTCAGGCAGTATGAAAAACGCCCCGAATATCCTGAGATCATCGGCTACCGGGTGACCAATGAATTGGCGATCACCGTCAAGGACCTATCTATGGTCGGCCCTATTTTGGACACTGCTGTCAAAGCCGGGGCTAACACGGTGCAGAACCTGGTCTTTTCCGTCCAGGCCGCCGATGAATGGAAGCTCCAGGCCCTTCAAAAAGCGGTGGCCGACGCCAAACGAAAAGCTGAGACCATCGCCCACGCCCTTGGCTTGGAAATCAAAGGCATTGCCAATGTAACTGAACAGGTGGGCTTCCAGGCCTTTGAAACCCGTCAAGCCGTTATGGATATGAGTTGGAGCGAGACGCCTGTCAGTCCGAGGAATATCAAGTTCACCGCCCGAGTAAGCATCAACTTCGAAATCTAACGGCCAGAATCGAGTTGGGGGGCTGCCATTAGTTGAGCAGCCCCCAACTCTTGCCCCCATTCACCCTTGTGCCTCGCTGTCGGTAAGTCGAGCAACGTGCGGTCAAGTCCCAAATGTGGTGTAAATTCTCCTCCTGGTTGTTGAGTTCAAGCGGCAGTGCTTCGGTTCCGTCTGCGCAGGTTCGTTGTCACTTTCTGAACGTTTGTGCTCCCAGTAGGCTTCCATTCGAAAGTAAAGCCGTCCAGTCGTCCACTCCTCATCCTGCTCCATTAGCAGGGCCCCCAGGTCTAAGCGTTCCAGCCCATTGGTGCTGCGCAGTCGGCGTCGATAGGGCTCAGGCAAGGCCATTACGGCCATGGCGTCGTCGAAGCCTGCCTCCAGGCACACAACGGCTCGAGGGGCCTTCTGAGCGTACTCTTCTACGATGTCGTCGAGGGGATTGCGAGCCGTCTTCATGTCCGGTGCGTTGAACATGAGCCGCAGCTGCGACTTCAATGCGGCCTGATGCCGTTTTGGACAGGCATCCAAGATGTTGCGGATGAAGTGCACCTGGCAGCGCTGCCA
>JAAYLE010000089.1 GCA_012522085.1 Bacillota bacterium
CCAGGTCTTTCCGCCGATCGCCTGCTTCCCCGGATCACCGAAACGGCCAAGGCCCTGTGGGCCATTTATTTCAGTTTGACCTTAGTCTTGATGGTGCTCTTGATGCTGGGGGGGATGGACCTTTTTGACGCCCTCAACCACAGTTTCACCACCATGGCGACGGGGGGCTACTCAACTAGGAACGCCAGCATTGGGAGTTTTAACAGTCCCTACATCGAGGGCGTTGTGGCCGTCTTCATCTTGATCTCGGCTACTAATTTTGCCCTCTTGTACCGTGCCCTGCGGGGCGATGGGGGGACCCTGCTCCAAGATGCAGAGTTTCGCTTCTATGGGGGGATGCTCTTGGGTGCAGCGGTCTTGGTCACCTTGAGCAACCGATTCGCCTATGGCAGTATGCTAAGCTCCCTCAGGTATTCTGTTTTTCAGGTGGCCGCCATCACGACCGGGACCGGCTTTACGTCGGCAGACTATGAGCTTTGGCCCGCCCTTAGTAAATCGATCCTGTTGGTCTTGATGTTCATGGGCGGGTGCGGTGGTTCAACCACCGGAGGCATCAAGCAGATAAGGATCTTGATGTGTTTGAAATATGCTTACCGGGAGCTTTACCGGCTTATCCACCCCCGGGCGGTGCTCCCTTTGCGCTTAGGGGGCAGGGTGGTACCCGAGCAGACGGCATCAGGAGTAATGGGGTTTTGTGTGTTTTATCTTGTTCTCTTTGTCATCGGCACCCTGACCTTGACGGCTTTCGGGTTGGATATGGAAAGCTCCATGGGGGCTGCCGCCGCAACCTTAGGCAACGTGGGGCCGGGCATGGGTTTGGTGGGGCCGACGGACAACTACGGGTTCCTGCCAGGGCCGGCCAAACTTTTTCTCAGCCTGCTGATGCTCTTCGGGCGCCTGGAGATATTCACGGTGCTAGTGCTATTTACCCGTGAGTTTCACTGGGCCGGCTGACCAGAACTTTTGCCCAAGAGAGGCTAGTTGTGTTATAATCTCGTTGGCAGTACATAGGGGAGAGGTGATGTTCCTTGGCTAAGACTTATAAACACGTGATTACATTGAGCGGTCGTGGTCTTCAGCCCGCTCCGGGGCAAGGCTGCGGCGAGTGTCAGACTTCTTGTCAGTCGGCTTGCAAGACTTCCTGCACCGTTGGCAATCTGACCTGCATGAATGACGACGAGCAGCGGTGAGTTCCTTGGCAGGTACTAAGCTCCATCTCTATGAGATGAACGGCGCCAAGATCGCGGTGGATGCCGCCGGAGGTGCCGTTCACCTGTTAGATGACGTAACCTGGGCCATCCTGCAAGAGGGCCTTTTGGGAGCCAGGGCGGAGGCTGTGGCAGCCTTGCCGGCCTTTCCGCGCCATTTAGTCGAAGAAGCCTGGGATGAGTTGAATCAGCTCAGACAGGAAGGGCTCTTGTTCGGCGATGAACCCTGGCGGTCCTGGACGGTCCCCGAGGATGTCCCGGTCAAGGCTCTGTGTCTCAATGTGGCCCAAAGCTGCAACATGGCCTGCGAGTATTGTTTCGCTTCTTCCTATACCCAGGAGAAGGACTTGATGCCCCTCGAAGTGGCGTTGAAGGCCGTCGATTGGCTGGTCGCCCATTCTGGCCGTCGTCGCCATTTGGAGATCGACTTTTTTGGCGGCGAGCCCCTTCTTAACTGGAGCATCATCCCGGCGGTAGTGGAACATGCCCGCAAGTACGAAGACAAAGTATTTGCATTTACTTTGACCACTAACGGGCTGCTCTTGACCGAAGACAAAATTGATTTCCTGAATAGGGAGAACATCCAGGTGGTCATGAGCCTCGACGGCCGGCAGCACATCCATGATGCCATGCGTCCGCCGGCGGGAGGGAGCTACTCCACCTACAACAGGGTCGTTCCCCGCTTCCTCCAACTGGCGAGCTCCCGGAACCACCGGAATTACTACATCCGGGGCACCTACACCAATGCCAATTTGGATTTCACCGCAGATGTCCGGCACCTAGTGGAGCTCGGCTTCCGGGAGATTTCGTTGGAGCCGGTCGTCTCCCTCGATGGCCCTTTTGCCTTGGGCGAGGAGCATGTGCCCATAATTCTGCAGGAGTATGAGCGGCTGGCCGAGTTTTATTTGGCCAAGCGACGGGAGGGAGCGCCCTTCAACTTTTTCCATTTTCAAGTGGACCTGTTCAAGGGGCCTTGCCTTCACAAGCGGCTGACCGGCTGTGGCGCAGGTTATGAGTATCTGGCCGTCACTCCCCAAGGGGAGATCTACCCGTGCCATCAGTTTGTGGGGCGAGATGGCTTCTTGATGGGCCATGTGGAGGAGGGCGGGCTTGACCCGTCCATCACCCGGCTTTTCCGGGAGGCGCATCTATTCAACAAAGAAGGCTGCCCTGACTGCTGGGCCCGGTATTTTTGCGGCGGCGGCTGCCATGCCAACGCCCACCTGTTCAACGGCGACATCCACAGGCCCCATGAAGGAACCTGCCTGTTGCACAAGAAGCGCCTGGAGTGCAGCTTCTACATTCAAAGCCAACTACGGCTGGACTCCCGAGGGAATGACGCTGAATAGGCGGGCGAACTTTGAGGTTGGAGGCAAATAACAAGGCTCCTGGACTTGCCAGGAGCCTTGCGTTTTAGTAATCCATGTCCGGCATCGGAGGCGCAGCCTTTTCCTTCTTGGGTATTTCGGAAATCAAAGCCTCGGTGGTCAACACCATGCCGGCGATGCTGGCTGCGTTCTGCAGGGCCGTCCTGGTCACCTTCACCGGGTCGACGACGCCGGCCTTGACCATGTCCTCGAACTGCTCGGTCATGGCGTTGAATCCGACGCCCCTGTCGGCCTCCCGAACCCGCTCCACGATGACGGAGCCTTCCAGCCCTGCGTTGCTGGCGATTTGCCGCAGCGGCTCATCAAGGGCTCGGCGGACGATATTGACGCCTACCAAGATGTCGCCGTCGGCCTCGACCTTGTCTAGGACTGATGCGACTTGGACTAGGGATGAACCGCCGCCGGGGATGATTCCCTCTTCGATGGCGGCCCGGGTGGCGTTGACAGCATCTTCGATGCGGTGCTTCTTCTCCTTCAGCTCGGTTTCCGTTGCCGCACCTACGTTGATGACCGCAACTCCGCCGGCCAGTTTGGCCAGCCGCTCCTGGAGCTTCTCCCGGTCGTAATCAGAATCGGTCTCTTCGATTTGACGCTTAATCTGCTCGATGCGGCCCTGAACCGCCTTGCTGTCGCCCCGGCCCTCGATGATGGTCGTCTTCTCTTTGTTGATTTGGACCCGCCGAGCCTGGCCCAGCATGCTAAGATCCACGTTCTCCAGCTTGGTGCCCATATCTTCGGAGATGAACTGGCCGCCGGTCAGGATGGCGATGTCTTCCATCATGGCCTTGCGCCGGTCGCCAAATCCAGGGGCCTTGACCGCCGCAACGGACAGGGTGCCCTTGAGCTTGTTGACCACCAGGGTGGCCAAGGCTTCGCCCTCCACATCTTCGGCGATGATCAGGAGCGGCCGCCCTGCCTGAACGACCTTCTCCAAGACGGGGAGCAGGTCGTGGATGCTGGAGATCTTCTTCTCGTGGATGAGGATGAGGGGATCCTCGAGAACCACTTCCATGGCCTCGGCATTAGTGACGAAGTAGGCGGAAATGTAGCCTCGGTCGAATTCCATGCCTTCGACCACTTCCACGGTGGTGCTGGTGCCCTTGGATTCCTCAACGGTGATGACACCGTCTTTGCCGACCTTCTCCATGGCTTCGGCCACTAGATCGCCGATCTCCCGGTCGTTGCCAGCAATGGCGGCTACGTGGGCGATGTCTTCCTTGCCGTCGACGGGGATGGCGATTGATTTCAACTCGTTGACCACCACTTCAACTGCCCGATCGATGCCCCTCTTCAGGAGCATGGGGTTGGCGCCGGCAGCTACGTTCTTCAGTCCCTCAAGCACAATTGCCTGAGCGAGGACCGTGGCCGTAGTTGTGCCGTCCCCAGCCGCATCGTTGGTCTTCGATGCTACTTCTTTGCACAGCTGGGCGCCCATGTTTTCGTAAGGATCGGCCAGCTCAATTTCCTTGGCGACGGTGACTCCGTCCTTGGTGATGGTCGGCGACCCGTACTTTTTCTCCAACACCACGTTGCGGCCCTTGGGGCCCAAGGTGACTTTGACCGCATTGGCGACGGAAGTTACGCCGCGCTCTAATGCCCGCCTTGCCTCCACATCAAAGATGAGTTGTTTGGCTGCCAATGTCTATACCCCCTCTGCCATCTATTTTTCCAGTACGGCCAAGATGTCGCTCTCGCGCAGGATTAAGTACTCTTCACCCTCTACTTTGACTTCTGTGCCGCCGTACTTGGCGAAAATGACCATGTCGCCCTTCTTGACGTCTACGGGGACGCGCTCTCCGTTGTCTAGGACCCGCCCTGGACCAACGGCGATGACTTCTCCTTGCTGGGGCTTCTCTTTTGCTGTGTCCGGCAGGACTATCCCGCCTCTTGTGCGCTCTTCTTCTTCCACTACCTTGACTACTACCCGGTCAGCCAATGGCTTTAGCATTCTGTTCCCTCCCTTTGGAAACGATACCAGCCTAGTTGTTAGCACTCGCGGCTGGTGAGTGCTACCACTACCAACTAATATAATCATTTTCAGTTGGTTGTCAAGGCCATTCCTTCGTAGTATTGGTTAGTGCGCGGGGGTGCGATTCGTTGTGGAAGAGGATTAAAAGCCCACTTATGGGGGAAAATAGAATATGCGCTATCAACGGAGGGAAAATCTAGGGGCTGGCCTGGCCTTGGCTTGGGATGAGAAGCTAAACCGGTCGGTGCTGCTCCAATCAGGGATGGGGGACTTAGCGTTGCGAGGGGCGGCGCTGGCTGGGGTCCATCATCGCCACATCCTGAGGGTCCTGGACTACATGCCAGGTGCGGGCCGGGACCACATCGTCTTTGAAGCGCCTCGAGGAGCGTCCCTGGCCCAGGCAGCGCCATCGGCAGCTGCTCGGCAGAAGATGGGCTGGGCCATCCAGACATGCCATGCCCTAGAATGCCTCGCACGGCGAGGTCTGGGTCCGGACAGCCTCGAGCTTAGCCTGGTATTCCTGGATGACCACGGACAGATTAAGCTGCTGCCAGGCAAGATGAGCCCCGGGGATGTACTCCCGGCCTTCGGCCATTTCTTAGCCGAACTTTTTTCAGCCGGGGGAAAGCGGGTTCCGGTGCGGATCGCCAGGATCATCCATGGCTGCCGTGGGGGTCGGTTGACCATGGGGCAGGTCCAGGGCCTTTTGCATGATGCGGCGCGCCCGCGAGGAGCGGAGCCGGCCCGGCTCATCCACGGGGTGGGCGTTGGCCTGATTGGGTGTTTGCCCCCTGAGGGGGGCTGGGTCTTGCCGGCTGCGGGAGGCGTGCTGGCTTTCCTTGATCTTAGGGTGGGCCTGGGACTGGTGCTGCCCTGGGGAGTTTGGACCATCGCCAAAGTCGACCCGGCGGGGGGAATTTGCCTTGCCGTTCCTTTGCTGTTTGCTTTTCCCTACGTTATTGGCAAGGGGTCCAAGTTGACCCTGCTCCTTTGTCTGAGCCCTGTTTTGTGCCGGTTGGGTCTCGGCTATAGCTCGGGCTGGCTTGCCGGCTGGCTTTGGGGACCTATCCCGGGAGCTTTGGTGGGGGCGGGCGGCTGCTGGCTCCATCTGATCCTAAGCCGTGTGGAGCAGACCACCCTTCCGGCTTTGCTCCTGGAGATGATCGGATGGTGGCGGCAGATCCTAGCCGCATCCTTGGCCCCCGGGGCCGTCGGTCTTGTCAGGGGCCGGCGGTGGGGAATAGTACTCCTCTTGGGACTAACGACGTTGCTTACCCTATGCCGCCCTGGCCTGTGGGATCCTCTGCAGCTTCCCGGTTTATGGCTGCTTTTGCTCCTCTGGCAGAGGAAAGGCCGACAGATATTCCTTGATTTCTCCAAGTAGCATAGCATAGTCCAGGTCTCCTCGGACCTTTTGGAAGTAGCGCTCCACCAACCAGGGCTGATGCTGGAGACAGTAGAGGGTCAGAGAAGGCATGAAATA
>JAAYLE010000090.1 GCA_012522085.1 Bacillota bacterium
GACTCTCTGTTGGCTGGCCGGACAGTGGAATTTCGTGAAGTCTTCCAGTCTACTTTAGTCCTCAGGGAAAAGGGCTCGGGTACACGGGAAATCTTCGAGAACATACTGAGGCAGTACAACTACTCGCTGGATAGCTTCCAAAACATAATCGAGATCGGCAATATGGCCGCCATCAAGAAGCTAGTGGCCAGCAACATCGGTATCACTTTCTTGTATGAGATAGTGGCGGAGCAGGAAATAGAACGAGGAGAGCTGGCCGTGATCGATATTGCCGGTCTTAATATAATCAGGGAATTCAACTTTGTGTTCCTGAAGGACAGCGCTTATACAGACAAGTTTACCGAGTATTTTCGCATGATGAAGAAGGCGGCGTCTAGATTGACTTGGCTCACACAAAAGCGGTCCCCCGGTCGTTCATGATGGTCTTTATCTGGAACGTGCCATTCCTTCCAATGTGAGGCATGTGAGGAAGTGTATGCTTGGACTTTGGAGGAGGCTGTAGCGCAGGTCCGGATTGACGCCTCAACAGCGTTTATCCCTACGGTGAAGGTTCCACGGTCTCCGAGATTTCCCTGTTGGCTGATAAAGGAGGAAAATGGGGCGGTACAGAACTTTCACTGCACGGGACAGTCGGGAGGTGCTGAGGTCAAATGAGAATCCTAGTAGCTGATGACGAGATCGACATAAGTAATCTGGTTAAGATCGGTCTTGAGGAAAACGGCTACGAAGTCGTGACAGCAGAAAACGGCCAGGAGGCCTGGGATATCCTAACGTCGCAAGAAGTGGGGCTGGCTATTCTTGATGTGATGATGCCAGTGATGGATGGTCTTAACCTCTTGCGGAAAATCAGGGAACACAGCACTATCCCGGTCATTTTCCTGACCGCCCGGACGGAAGACATGGATAAGGTCTTGGGGCTTGGACTGGGAGCCGATGACTATCTCTCCAAACCGTTTTCTGTTACGGAGTTGGTCGCCCGGGTCGGTGCGCACCTGCGCCGAAGTCATGAGTATCTAGAGCCGAAGGAGCGAGTAGCTTCGACCACCATCACCTACGGCAGTCTATCCCTCGATAGGAGAACATGTTGTGCCTTTAAGGATGGTCGCCCTATCGAGCTTGGCGCGAAAGAGTATAGACTTCTCCTGCACTTCATGGAAAACCCCGAGAGGGTCTTCACCAAAAGGCAGCTCTATCAGGCGGTGTGGGATGAGGAACTCTATCATGACGACAACACCGTAATGGTGCATATTAGCCGTATCCGCAGCAAGATTGAGGACGACCCTCACCATCCCGAGTACCTGAAGACAATTCGCGGCATCGGGTACAAGCTGCATTATACAGGTAACACACAAGGAAGAAGAAAATCGCCAATCAGTTCTTTGCCCACTACCTTACTGTGTTGGCCTTTGTTCTCCTGTCCACAGCACTGGCTGTCGCCCTATTATCCATCGCTAGCCGAATCGCATCCAACGCCTTTGCTCTTAACCGATATCCGGCAAGCTCGATTATGCTGGACGATTATAGCCAGATCGATGCGTCGCCGATCGTGAAGAGCGGAGGCAGTGTGCAGGTGATTGATAAAGACTATCGGGTGGTTCGCTCCGAAGGCCCCGATGCTATTCCTCAACAACAACTGACTCCCACTGAGTTTACGGAGTTCTTAATGTGGAGCAAGCACAAGAACACCCCCTTCCACCACGATATCCTGTACAATCCAGAGGACGAATTCTGGCTGATCGTCACTTTCCCCGCTTCCATACGAATTGACTTCGCCTTCACAATGAACCCTGCCACTGGAGAATTTGGTCTTGCCGCATTAATCTTTGGTACGGTTATGGTCGTCTATCTCCTGCTCCTCGTCGGTCTATCGATGGTTTATTCCAAGATCACGGCGGCGCAGATTACAGTTCCCCTCCGCAGACTCTGCGAAGGTACAAGGCTCTTGCGGGAGGGTGATTACTCGGTGCGGGTAGACTTGCGCTTGCAGAATGAGTTTGGGGAGCTCCAGAACACTTTCAACGACATGGCTGATAGAATTGAACGAGAGATGTCTCTGCGCAGAAAATCGGAGGAAGACAGGAAACGGCTCATTCTCGACATTTCCCACGACCTGAAGAATCCCATGTCTAGCATCCAAGGCTACGCTGAGCTGCTGCATGAAAAGCCAGACCTGAGCGATGAGGACCGACGCGAGTACCTCAAGATTATTCAGCAAAACAGTCAGCGAGCAAATCAGCTCCTCACCGAGCTATTTGAACTTTCCGAAATGGACAGCCCCGAGTTTGCTCTAAGACTTCAGGAAGTGGATCTTAGCGAAACCCTGCGTCAGGCCTGCGGCGAACTTGTGCCGCAGCTAGAGAGGGCGGGTTTTCGTTACGAATTCGACATTCCCGAAGAAAGCGTCCTATGTTTGTTGGATCTAAACCGCTTTAGCCGGATCATTCAGAACCTAGCCTCCAACGCCATGCGGTACAATCCTTTGGGAACAACAGTGAAAGTCAAACTGGAAGTCCAGAACCGTCAAGC
>JAAYLE010000091.1 GCA_012522085.1 Bacillota bacterium
GGGCCAAACAGCGCCTTGCCCCATGCGAGGCCCGGCGAGCGTGTTCTCGAGTCAGGCGATTTTGTCGTGTTGGATTTTGGCGTTATTGTTGACGGGTATTGTTCCGACTTGACCCGGACGGTAGTCATCGGCGAGGCAAGTGATCGGCAGCGGGAGATCTATGGGCTGGTGCTAAGAGCCCAACAGTACGCCTTGGAACAGGTAGGGCCGGGAAAGGACGTTGCGGCCATCGATAAAGGTGTGCGGGAGATTTTTGCCGCCCAAGGGGTTGCCGAACACTTCGGTCATGGACTCGGACATGGAGTTGGGCTGGAGATCCACGAAGGCCCCACGTTATCATCCCGATCGACAGATGAACTTCGGGCCGGGATGGTGGTAACCATCGAGCCCGGGCTGTATTTCCCTGGATGGGGAGGCGTCCGGATTGAGGACCTGGTCTTAGTAACCCCCCAAGGGATGGAAAATCTGAGCAGCTCCCCGAAGGATTTCCTTGTATTATGACTCAGGCTGTTGCCCTAGGACGAACAAAAGGCTATAGTAAAAGCATAGAAGGCCGCTGGGGGATAGGATCAAGGAGGGATATTGGTGATTTCGGTCAATGACTTGCGTACGGGACTTACTTTGGAAATAGACGGCGAGATCTATAGTGTAGTCGAGTTCTTGCATGTCAAGCCAGGCAAGGGCGCGGCCTTTGTGCGGACGAAATTGAAGAATGTAAAGACTGGAGCCGTAACTGAGCGGACTTTTCGGGCTGGCGAAAAGGTGAACCGGGCCCATATTGATACAGTTGAGGTTCAGTATCTTTATTCGGCGGGAAATGAATACTATTTCATGGACACGGAAACCTTTGAGCAGATCGTAATCGATGCCGACACCCTGGGTGATGCACCGAAATACCTAAAAGAAAACATGATCATTGGCCTTGAAATGTATGAGGGGGCACCCGTTGGTGTTCAGCTTCCCACAGCGGTTGAACTTGAGGTAACAGAAACAGAGCCCGGCTTCAAGGGAGATACGGCCACTGGCGGCAGCAAACCGGCAACCCTAGAGACAGGTTTGGTGGTCCAGGTGCCTTTGTTTATTGAACGAGGCGACATCCTCAAGATCGATACGCGCACGGGGGAATATCTGTCCCGTGCCTAAAAGCATTTTCCGTCGTTAATTGGGCATATTATCCAGGGAATCCCTACAGGGAAAGGAGCTGTTCACAGTGGGTGGAGTCAGGGAAAAGCTGGCGTACTTGAGGGGCCTGATTCGTGGAGCGGATTTCTACGGCGACGATGAGAAGGCTCAGGAGATTTGGGAAGGCATGCTCGGTGTTTTTGAGAGTATTTCGGACTCGCTGGAGATGGTCCAGATACAACAGGCGGAGCTTGAGGAGTACATCGAGGCCATGGATGCCGACTTGGCTGAGATTGAAGAGGAGCTCTACGGAGATCCTGATGCCGAAGAGTACGTGGAGTTGGAGTGTCCCAACTGCCATGAGCCTGTCTCTGTTGAAGAAGATTTCCTCTACGATGATGACATCGAATTATCCTGTCCCGAATGTGGGGAGACCCTGTATCCGGTAGACGATGACGACGATCTAGATGATATCTTCCTCGACGACGAAGACGACGAGGATTAGGCTCCAAGCGAAACAAAGTGGGTGATGCTCTGCAGCTTCGGGCATCACCCCACACAAGAGTCACCCCTCAGTTGTGACCGATAACCATCTGGTCTAGTAGCTGAACTCCGATCGCCGAAGCGCCACTAAACCGACGTCTATAATTTGCCCATGAGCAACGCGATCCATAGTAACGTACATGCCCTGATGAGCATACTCACGCTCGTGTGCGGCAAAGACAATATAGTATTGATGAGTCTGTAGTCTGGGATGGTCGTGGAGGGTGAGGAAAAATGTCCCGTCATCGCGAGTGCGAACTCGGGGATTCACCCAGTTCGGTATCCTCCAATAGTTGTCTGAGCCCGCTCTACTGTCCCGCTCCGATGATTGCCAAGCCTCCACCGTTACATCGCTCGCTGGCTCTAAGGAATGGCTGTCAATAATCTTGCCAACGACAATTACGGACTTGGTGTCAGAAGTTGCTGTCGCATCGTTCATTTCCCAAAGGGAGATCAAGTGTGTTTCGCCTGATTCCCTAAGGGTGAAGATCCATGTTGTTGCTGCGGATCCGATCGCCACCGGGACAGATGCCAAAGCGGCATCTTTTGTTGTACTTACGGTGATGGGTCCGAAGTATAGCTTTGCATCGGGCGGGAACAGGGTGGGGTCGGTAAACGCATCTTGCATTACCTGTTTTCCTCCTCGCTTACCACCAGCAAGTCCATATCCCCATCGCCTGCGACCATCCCCTGGTCGGAGTTCTTTGAGTAATTGGTGCCCTTTACTAATACATTTTGTACAATGGCACAAGGAAAGACGACGATGACGTCTGGTTTTGGACTTTAGGACAAAGGAAAATAATTTATCAGTAACGAATACCACTGTGATATTAATCAGTGTCTTCCCCGAGGTGGTCTTGTTCCTGCCAAATATGATTTTCGGGTCTTAATGGGAGATGAACCTTGTATGAAAATACCGTTCGAGCTGGCACAAAGCATTGTGGATCGGGCTATGCGGATCTTGGGAAAAAACGTGAACA
>JAAYLE010000092.1 GCA_012522085.1 Bacillota bacterium
CCTCGAGGAGCTATCTAACCAGCTGGTGGCCAGCCTTGCGGCCAGCGATAGGTTCGTCCAGGTGCGCAGCTCCCTCCACGAAGGGCAGCCTGAACTTTTCCTCCAGACAAATCCGGCCCGGGCGCTGCAAAGCCAGCTGACCAGCGGACAAATAGGCCTGGCGGTGCGCAACGTCCTCGGGGGCGTCCAGGTGGGTGCCATCAGCGAGGGGGGCCGCAGCATCCCCATCATTCTCCAGCCTAAGGAAGCCCTGGATATGGATCTAGACGATCTGTTGCGCTTCCGCATCAGCTCCCCGACGAGCATCCAAGGACAGCCTTTCATTCAACTAGGCCGCCTAGTGAAGGCCCAAAAGACTACTTCCCCCGCCAGCATCCGCCGCTTGAACCGGCTGCGGGTGGTGGAGGTGACAGCCCAGCTGCGGGACAATGATGTGCTGGCGGCCAGCAAAGAGTTGGATAAGATCCTAACCGATCTGCCTCTCCCCCCGGATTATGAGATTGTCAGGGGAGGCATCGAAGAATTGATCGGAGAGTCGCAGCGGGATCTGCTGTTCGTGCTGCTTCTGGCTTTGATCCTGGTTTACCTGGTCATGGCCTCCCAGTTTGAGTCCCTGGTCCATCCCCTCTTGATCATGGTTTCCGTTCCCCTGGCAGCCATCGGTTCACTCTGGGCCCTTTGGCTCACCAGGACCAGCCTCAGCCTGACGTCGATGATGGGGCTCATCATGCTGGCCGGCATCGTGGTCAACAACGCCATCGTCTTGGTCGATTACATCAACACCCTGCGCAGGGAAGGGGTCACCCCTGAAGAGGCGGTCTTGAAGGCGGGAACTGTCCGGCTGCGGCCCATCCTCATGACGGCCATCACGACTATCCTGGGGCTCTTGCCTTTGGCTTTGGGCTTCGGCGAGGGGACAGAGATTCAGGCACCCCTGGCGATCACAGTCATCGGCGGGCTGGTCACGTCGACTATCTTGACCTTGTTTATCATCCCCGTCATCTACGTCAGCCTAACAAAAAAGTCAACTCCCAAAACGGAGTTGACCAGCTTCAGCTCTTAGAGGTTTAGGCTTAACGCCTGGCGCCGATGGGCCAGCACCCTACAACCTTGCCTTGCCGGACGAGGATGTACTCGCTGAAAAGATTGACGACGGGGCAAATATGGTTGGGGATGATCTCAAGGAGGTCCCCGACGGCAGGCTGGGGAGAGTCAGCAGGCAGCTCAATGACCCCATGTTCTTCATAGACCCGCTCGAGGACTGCTCCCGGCAGGTTCTTCACGATGCCATAACCAGGGCCTAGGGAGCTCAGCTCCTTGGCCACGCTCTTGCTGCCCGCGTCGATCACGACCCGTCTGGGGTTGGGGCGACTAATGACCGTGGTCAAGACCGATGCGGCGCAGTCCTCCTCCCCTACTATCCCTAGCAGGACATTGTTCCCATCGTTGAAGACATAGGTGCCCGGCCGGATTTCCGTAACGCCCGGGACCAGCTCGCCCGTCCAGCAGGTAGGCGTCGAGCCCACACTTACTTCCCTGATGGAAATGCCTATCTTCTCTAGGGACTCTTTCGTCTGGACCATCAGCTGCCCATCCTCCCGGGCAACCTCGGCCAGTTCCTCCGGACCTTGTCGCCCGTAGGAGAAACCGCAGTGACTCATGATGCCCACTAGGTGCAAAGGCTCCAATTGCTTCAGCTCCCGGGCCAGCTCGACTGCTCCTTCGGGGGACCTGCCCGTGCGGCCAAGGCCGGTGTCGACTTTGACGTAGACATCCAAGGTCATGCCGCGATCCTTACAGGCGGCCGCCAAGGGCCTTGCCACATCCATGCTGTCCACTACGACGGTGAGATGAATCCAAGCGGCCAAGTCCAATAGGCGGGCAAGCTTCAAGCTCCCCACCGGGGGATAGGCGAGGAGAATGTCCTGGATGCCCCCTTGGGCCATCAATTCGGCCTCCGCCAGGGTGGCGACGGTTACCCCCAGGGCGCCGCGAACCAATTGACGGTGGGCGATGGGCAGGGACTTGTGGGTCTTGATGTGGGGCCTGAGGTTCACCCCGCCTCGACGGGCTATATCAGCCATGCGGCTGATGTTTTTTTCCATTACATCCAGGTCCAGTAACAGGGCAGGAGTTTCCACCGGTCTGTCAAGGATCATAAGATCTCCTCCCGACGCGTTAAGGCACCCTGGAAGCCAGGGCACCCTGGATAAAGAAAACCTAGTTACTGGGCAAATCCTTCAGCGTACTTCTGGATGGCCAATCGCAAATTGTCCGCCCATCGTTCGGCCAGGGCCATCGGGGTGGTGCCGTTGTAGACGGCGTGGTCCTCATCGACAGTGAAAAAGAGCTTCTCTCCCACGTAAATCGCGGGCGAATTAGAAACGATCTGGATGTTCACCAGCTCCGGACCCGAGTCGCGGCCGTAGTAGCCCAAAGCATCGACTAGACGCTCATAGGCGATCATCATGCGCTCTTGGGCGTCATAACCCGATGCAGGAAAACGCACCCTCAAAAC
Organism: Bacillota bacterium; assembly: GCA_012522085.1. Taxonomy (GTDB): domain Bacteria; phylum Bacillota; class Limnochordia; order JAAZLZ01; family JAAZLZ01; genus JAAZLZ01. The sequence continues at coordinate 2,519 of JAAYLE010000092.1, forward strand.
GGTAACCCCGGCCAGCTCCACCGGGTATCCCTGCGCGTGGGCAAAGGCGGTCACTACTAGGGCCAACACCATACTGAAGAGAACCAATAGCAGAACTTTGTGCTTTCTCAAGCCCCATCCCTCCATTTCTATTTCCTGGAGTGCAATTGTTCACTGCTATAGTTCTCTTCCCCCTTGGGAAATCCTTCTCGTAAATTGACCTATATTTTTTGATAAGAAGCCTTTTCAGGCCCAACAGGGAATCCCCCGGGGGCCGTGGAATGATCCTTTGACAGCTTACAACAAGGATGGGATTGATTACATGTTCCAGCGCCGCAGAATGCCAGTCTTAGCCGTCCTAGCTCTTATGGTCCTGCTAGCATGTCCCGCTTTGGCCGAGCCCATCTATGAACATAGCGAATTCGAATGGCTGGCCCCAGGGCTGACTTTGGAGACCATCCAGCGTTACTTGCCCGATGGCTGGCAGGAGATTTACGTCCTTTCCGCCCGCTTGGACCTCCCCTGGATCCGAGTGGACGCCCTCCTTGGGGATCAGATCTTAACTTCCCCCCAATCATTAGTGGAGATGGCCCAGGAAGGGAAGGCCGCGGCCGCGATCAACGGAGATTTTTTTTACATCCAAGGCACCAAGGCCCCGGTGGGACTGACCATCGCGGGCGGCGAACTGATTAAAGGACCGTCACCCCGCTATCCCCGGCC
>JAAYLE010000093.1 GCA_012522085.1 Bacillota bacterium
CTAACGGGATGATCGACTCCTTCGGTACTAGGGGAAGGGGGATGGGGAATATACCTGTAAAGGTCTAGAACGTAGGGAGGGAAGAGGTTGACCAAGGTTGGTCGATTCTTGGTGCTGCTCCTTTGGGGCCTTGGCATTGCAGTTGGAATGGGCACTGGGGCATTGCGAGTTGTCATCGCTGAAATTCAAGGTTTAGGCAGCGTCGTCGGTACGGTAGAGGATGTCTTTGGCGATCCTGTGCCGGGGGCCAGGGTGCGGTTAGCAGATAAGGAGGCCTGGGCAGACGAACAGGGGAGGTTTACCATCAATGTCCCCCTTGGCCGCCAGACGTTGATGATCACAGCGCCGGGCTATCAGCCCCTTGAACTTAACCTGCATGTCGACAGGGGCGAAAACAAGCCTCGCATCAGTCAGGAAACGGGTCTGTGGCCCGTTGGCTTTAAGATCGATTACCATTTATTCTACCAGGGGAAAGGCCAAGGGGAAATCAAGGACGTTTTCGGCCTGGTTGGCTTTGCCAACGGAACCAATGAGGAATACTTCATCCACAGCATTAAGGTTTTGGACCCATTTGGGGATGTGGTCATCGATCTGTTGGCTGAACTGGATGATTACCGGGACTTTGCCGGGACGTACACCGACAGCAATTTTGCCCTCGACCCCCAAATGGCGGCCATCATTTATCCCCGAACGGTGATCCTGCGGGAGCTCCCTTCCTTCACGGCCGATGTTTCCTCCAGGTCTTATACCCTGCAGGTGCTCTATGGAACGGAAGAGGAACACAGCAGCGGGAAGTACTGGTTGTGGGAGAAGACCATAGCGCCCGTCCTAGACGAAGACTGCGACCCCCACGTGGGAGGAAATCCCTTCCTCTCGTCGAAAAACCTCTCAGGAAGGCCAAAGGCCTAATCGAGACAGAAGGGTGGAGCCTAATGCGTACGGGTAGGGCGGCCTTGGTTTTGGCAGTCATCTTGCTTTTTTTTATCCTAGGAGGGCTGGCATCGGCAACTCAAGTCTACTTCAATGGGCGGGCTCTCAGCTCAGATGTGGCACCGGTTGTTGTCGATGGCCATGTTCTGTTGCCGGTTAGGTCGCTGGCCAGCGCCATTGGTCTGTCCTTAAGCTGGGAACCCGGAGCGGGGCGAATTGAAATTCAAAGGCAGGATAAGCAGATCGTCATGCACATCGACTCCCGGGAGGCCCAGCTCAACGGGGAAACACGTCCACTGCGGGCGGCTCCCCGGTTGAAAGATGACCGGATCCTGGTGCCGCTGACTTTTCTGGCTGAGGCGTTGGAACTGACGATCCGCTGGGATGTGGAGACAGCTGCCCTTCATCTGTCCGATACAACTATCGTTGTATCTGAGGTTGTCCTCACCGAGGAGGAGGGGCGCACAAGGCTCGATGTGCTGACCAACGCCCCCGTTGCTTACGATACGATCCTCCTGGCCGATCCCCATCGCATAGTTGTCGATGTCCATGGGGCCAAGCTGGGCCTTTCTCCAGGGGAACAGCCGGCTCAGGCCGGGGTGGCCCGGTGTCTGCGGGTTGGCCAGTTTGGCCCCGATATCGTCAGGGTGGTGGTGGAGCTAAACGCACCCGTTGGTTACGAGGCCTTTGCCCGCGAAGATGAGCCTGGCGTAGCTCTCTTATTGAACCACGCGGTTGATTCCTTGTCTTGGCGGGATACGGACGTAGGAGGGGAACTGTTCATCGCCGTACCCCCCCACGCTCCTTATGAGATATGGCGGCTGGTGGAGCCGGATCGGGTGGTGATCGACGTTTTCCACGCTTCCCTCAACGCGAAGGATCGGATAATCCTCCTCGAAGGCGAGCTTATCAAGCAGGTGCGGGCGAGCCAGTTTCTTCCCAATGTAGTCCGGGTGGTCCTTGACGTCAACGGCCCTGTGGAAGCCAAGGCCTCCCGCCAGGAAGAGGGGGTGTGCATCCAGCTGGGGCCGCCCATGCCACCGGCGGTCGATGATCTGGAGGTGGCTGAAGGAGAACCGGCCAAGGAGCCAGTTGCCCTTGTCAAGGAGCCCGATCCAGATTTCCCGTCCCTTCCGGGGGTGAAAGAGGCCGCCGAAAAGACGGGCAAGGGTCTTCTCATCATCTTAGACCCTGGCCATGGCGGACTGGATCCTGGCGCCTTAGGTCCCTCAGGGAGCAAGGAAAAGGACGTGGTCTTAGATATCAGCTTGAGGCTGAGGGACTTGCTGGTGGCGGTTGGCTGTGAAGTCCACATGACCAGGGACGAAGATCGCTATGTTGAGTTTCCAGAGCGTGTTCGCTTAGCTAAAGAAGGCAAGGGAGACATCTTCTTGAGCATCCACGCCAACGCTTTCCGCTTCCAAGAGGCCTGCGGAACCGAGACCTTTTACCATCCGGACAAGCAAAGCAGTCGGTTGTTGGCCGAGGCCCTGCAGGCGTCGTTAATGGAGGAGTTGGGACGGACGGACCGGGGGGTCAAAACCCGCCGCGACCTGTATGTCCTTAGGGAATCCAGTATTCCAACGGCCCTCGTTGAAGTTGCCTTTATCAATCATCCCGATGAAGAAAGGCTCCTTCTGAATCCAGAATTTCGCCAGCGTTGCGCCCGTGCGTTGTTCCAGGGCCTCAGCCGCTATTTCCAGCAGCGGGCGGGTCGGTCTTTGGGCCCGGTGCCCGAGATCGTTGAAGATGCTGGAGACACGGTCGCAACGACCAGTGAGGGGTGACCAGCGGTGGGCAAGGTTACGCGCAAAGCCTTAGTTGGACTCATATTCCTGCTAGTGATAATTGTCATTTGGGCGTTGGTTCAACGTTCCGGTCCGTCATCGGTGTCGACCGGTCTTTCCCAGACCGAGGTGCTCATTTATCTGGCCACTCGGGATGGAACCAGTCTTGTGCCGGTGAAGAGAACCATCAGCCCAGAGCAGGCATCTCCCCAAGGCCTGATCGAAGAACTCCTCAAGGGGCCTCGGCCCGATGAGCCTTGGGTGTTGCCCCTCCCCGCCGGTACCCGGATGCACAGTGTCGCCGTGGTGGACGGAGTGGCTTATGTGGATTTTAGCGCCGAGATGATTGAGTTTCATCCAGGGGGGACTACCGGCGAACTGCTGACCGTGTACGCCGTTGTCAATACCCTGGCTCAGCTGCCGGAGGTGGAGCAGGTCCAGATTTTCGTCGGTGGCCGCGAGCTTGAAACCCTCATGGGGCACCTGGACCTTCGCACTCCTTTAGAGCCCGATTTTTCCTTGGTATTGGAGGAACATTAAAGGCGTATTGGGAAAAGATGGGCCGGACACACTAGCTCTAGGACTATTCGAACACACTTGCATACAATGATAGGGCGACTAAAGGGACGGATGGTGAAGGCATGGATAAATGTGCTCCCCTCGGGGTCTATGATTCGGGTGTAGGGGGCTTGACTGTCGTTCGGGAGATCCGGCGTCAATTGTCCAACGAACAGATCATCTACTTGGCGGACTCGGCCCGCCTGCCTTATGGAGATCGAACTCCCCGAGAGATTCAGTTTTTTGCTCGTCAGATCATTACCTTCTTAGTAAGCCGAGGTGTGAAGATGGTGGTGATCGCCTGCAATACATCATCGGCACTAGCCTTGCCTATCGTCAGGAAGGAGTTCTCCCTGCCCCTGATCGGCATGATCGAGCCGGGAGTGAAAGCTGCCCTGCGCATGAGCGAGGAAGGCAAGGTGGGAGTGATCGCCACCCAGGGAACGATAGACAGCGATGCTTATGGGCGCATGCTGAGGGAACACGGAGTGCAGGTCTATAGCCAGGCATGCCCCCGGTTCGTTCCGCTCATCGAGAATGGATATCTCAACTCTACCCAAATGGCCCAGGCCATCGATGAATATTTGGGACCTTTGCGGGCTGCCGGTGTGGATACGTTAATCTATGGATGCACCCATTATCCCTTTCTCGATGGTCAGGTCCGAGCCTACATGGGCGAGATAAAGACGGTCGATCCGGCGGTGGAGGCGGTGCGGGAGGCTGGCCGCTGTCTAGCGGAGATGGATCTACTGTCCCCTGGGAAGAAAGGTCAGGACCTTTTCTTTACGACCGGGGAACCGGAGGAGTTTGCCCAGCGGGGCGCGCGGCTTTTGGGTGAGGAACTAGGTCCCGTCGAGCACATCGACCTTTCCGTCGAGGGGTGCAGGGCCTGAGGGGGGCTATAGGGTTGGATTTGGCAAAGAAGAAGGTTGCAGTGGTTGGCCTTGGGCTGAGCAACCGGGCCCTAATTCGCTACCTACTGGGCCAGGGAGTGGTCCCTACTGCCTGTGACCGGTTGGGACCCGAGGAGCTTGGCGCAGCCTATGGTGAATTGGCGGCCCAGGGGGTAGCCTTCAGGCTTGGTCCCGGCTATCTGGAGGACCTGGAGGACTTCGATGTCGTTTTTCTAACGCCGGGAATGCCAAAACATCTGCCCCCGATCGAAAAGGCCAAAGAGGCTGGCGTTGTCCTCTCCAGCGAGATAGATTTATTCTTTGATCTATGTCCGGCGCCCATTGTTGGCATTACCGGCAGCAGCGGCAAGACGACGACAACAACTCTAGTTGGCAAGCTGCTCGCGGCCGGGGGCCGCCGGGTTTTCGTCGGCGGCAACATCGGCACTCCGCTCATCGACCAGGTTGACAGCATCACCCATGAGGATAGGGTGGTCCTGGAGCTTAGCAGCTTCCAGCTGGAACTGATGGAGAAAAGCCCCCATGTTGCGGTAATTACCAACATCACCCCAAACCATTTGGACGTCCATCCTTCGATGGAGCATTACGTTAATGCCAAGAAGAACATCTACCGGTGGCAGGATGAGGGGGATGTGGCCATTTTTAATGACGACGATCCTTACACGCCGAAGATGATGCAAGAGGCGCGGGGGCAGGTCTTCACCTTCAGCCGTTTCCACCCGGTGGCCAGGGGCGCCTGGGTCGATGGCGAGCAAATCGTCCTCACCGGGACTGAGCTTGAGGGGACCGTGTGTTCGGTCAAAGATCTTGCCCTGCTGGGGGGCCATAACGTTGACAATGTGCTGGCGGCCTGTTTAGCCGCGGCCACTGTAGGAGTTTCTCGGCACCACATGGCAGCGGTCTGTCGGACCTTCACCGGAGTTGCCCACAGGTTGGAGCTGGTGGGGGAGGTGCGCGGCGTGAAATACTATAATGACTCGATCGCCACGACTCCCGCCCGGGCAATCGCCGGTCTGAATGCTTTTACGGCCCCAATCATCTTGATTGCGGGCGGCTCCGATAAGAATCTACCTTTCGATGAGTTGGCCGATCATATCATCTCCCGGGTAAAGCATTTGATCCTGGTTGGCGTGACGGCAGAAAAAATAGAAAGGGCCGTCCGGGGAAAAAAGAAGGATTTTCCTGTTCTCCGGGCTAAAGAGTTCTCTCAAGCGGTCAAATTGGCGGCTACAGTTGCAAGGCCGGGCGATGTCGTTTTATTATCCCCCGCTTGTGCCAGCTATGATATGTTTCGCAACTTCGAGGAGCGGGGCGACCTTTTCCGCCGTTTGGTCGGGGAACTAGCCGACGAGGCGGGAAATGCCTGCCCAAGGAGGTGAACTCGCCGCCCGCAGGAGGTCTTGCCTGAATCATCATGGGGCCATCCCGGAGGTGAAATCATTGCATATTGTCGACGTTCTGACTAGTCCTGGTTTAACCGGGTTTTACACCGACGATCAAGGGGCCATTAAGGCTGGAGCGAAGCGTGATGGTTTTGTTTACAGCGGCTCCCCGGTTACGCCGGGTTTTACGAGCATCCGGCAGCCCGGTCGATCCCTGAGCGTCCAACTGGTCCTTAGCGATGGGCAGGTTGCCTACGGCGACTGCGCGACGGTCCAATACGCGGGTGTTGGCGGCCGGGAGGAACCTTTGAATGCGGAAAAAGTAGCCGGAGTGATTCAAGAGAGAGTTGTGCCCTGGCTAAGGGGCAGCTCCCTCCACTCCTTCCGGGATCTGTGCCAACAACTGCAGGGACTGCCCATGGCGGTTCAGTATGGGGTCAGCCAGGCGATCCTCGACGCGGTGGCTCGCAGCCGCGGTCTGACGATGTGTGAAGTCGTTGCCCAAGAATGGGGGCTGAGCCCTGAGTGGAAGATGATCCCCATCTTGACCCAAAGCGGTGATGATCGATATTTGCAGGTCGACAAAATGATCCTCAAGCAAGTGTCCGTCTTGCCCCACGGCTTGTTCAACAGCCTTGACAAGGTGGGTCCGGACGGCGAAGGACTGCTGGAGTATATCAGCTGGCTCTCGGGCCGGATTCAAAAAATCGGTGCGGAAGGATATGAGCCTGTAATCCAAGTGGATGTCTACGGACTATTAGGTTCTTTGTTCGATGGGGACGAAGGGAAGCTGGTCGACTATTGCGGCGAGTTGGCCAAGGCGGCATCCCCTTACGGACTGCGCATTGAAAGCCCCGTTGACGCTGGGGGGCGGGATGAGCAAATCGAGGTGCTGGCGCGTTTGCGGCGGAGGCTGAAAGAAGCCAACGTGCCCGTAGGCATCGTTGCCGATGAGTGGTGCAATACCTTGGAGGATATCGAGGATTTTGCCGCGGCCGGGGCAGTTGACATGATCCAAATCAAGACCCCTGACTTGGGGTCACTGGACAAGAGTATCGAGGCCGTATTGGCTTGCCATCGGCACGGAGTGGATGCTTATCTCGGTGGGACGTGCAACGAAACCGACCGTTCAGCTCGGATTTGCGCTCACATCGCCCTAGCCACCCAGCCTGCCCTGGTAATGGCCAAGCCGGGCATGGGCGTAGATGAGGGGCTCTGCATAGTGTACAATGAAATGGCTCGGACGTTGGCTCTCCTTGCCTACAAAGGCGCAGGCCGAGGATAGGAAGGGTGCTTTCAGTTGCCGGCAGACCCACAAACTGATTCCATTGCCTGCCACGAAATGCCGATTACTTGTCATGGTGCAGGGCACATTAGATGAGAGATCGATGCTCTAGTCTTGGAAGCAGTTTGTTGGCACAATGGTCCATGTGGGGAGGAATAGCATTGCAACGTGTGGACGGGCGTGGTCCCGAGGATATGCGTCCAATAAGGATTGTCCGCAATTATGTCAAGTACCCGGAAGGCTCAGCCCTCATGGAGGTGGGAGATACCCGGGTTATCTGCACCGCGAGCATCGAAGACAAGGTGCCGCCGTTCTTGAGGGGAACAGGTCAAGGATGGATTACCGCGGAATACGCCATGCTTCCCCGTGCGACCCAGTCGCGAACGGTGCGGGAATCTGCTAGGGGCAGGATAAGCGGACGTACTTACGAGATCCAAAGGTTGATTGGTCGTTCGTTGCGAGCGGTGGTCGATCTAACCCAATTAGGAGAGCGGACAATTTGGCTTGACTGCGATGTACTCCAAGCCGATGGCGGAACACGCACCGCGGGTGTGACAGGGGCCTTCCTCGCCCTCGTCGATGCTTTGACAGTCATCAAAGAACAGGAGAAATGGCCGGGGCTGCCCATCACGGATTTCGTCGCCGCGACCAGCGTCGGGATCGTCAACGGGGTGCCGATGTTGGATCTGTGCTATGAAGAAGACTGCCGGGCCCAGGTAGACATGAATGTTGTCATGACTGCGGCCGGTCGTTTTGTGGAGATCCAGGGGACCGCGGAGGAGTCTCCCTTTGGCTGGGATGAGATGGAAGAGATGTTGCTGCTGGCCCAGCAGGGGATTCGGCGCTTAGTCGCCATTCAGCGTGAAGTTCTGCCCCCGGAGGTTGTGGCCAGTATTGGAGGAAGGAAGATTGGCAAGGCTGGTAGTCGCTTCGAGGAATGAGCACAAGATCAAAGAAATCCAGGCAATCCTGGCCGATCAGCCCTGGCAGGTGCTGACTGCCCACGATTTCCCCGGTTTTCCGGAAGTGGTTGAGGACGGCTCCACCTTGGAGGCCAATGCGATCAAGAAGGCGAAGGAAATAGCGGCGTTTACAGGCTGCTTGGCCCTGGCCGATGATACTGGTCTAGAGGTCGATGCCTTAGGCGGCAAACCGGGAGTCCATTCGGCGCGCTTTGCGGGTCCTAAGGCCACCTATGAGGAGAATAACCGCAAGTTGCTTCGCTTGCTCGAAGGCGTACCGCCAGAAGAGCGAACGGCCCGTTTCCGCTGTGTGATTGCAATTGCCGAGCCCGATGGCAACGTTCACGTGGTTGAGGGGAAGTGCGAAGGGCTAATCGGATTTGCCGCAAAAGGGGAAGGGGGCTTCGGTTATGATCCCCTGTTCATCGTTGATGGAATGGAAAAGACCTTTGCGGAACTTTCTCCGGAGGAGAAAAACCGGGTGAGTCACCGGGGTCGAGCTTTGCAGTTGGCTGCCGAGTTGCTTGCGGAGCTTGCGCCCTTGACACCTGAATCGGGCGTGTGATAAGATCGTAGCGCTGAAAAGACGGGGCGTAGCGCAGTTTGGTCAGCGCGCCTGCCTTGGGAGCAGGAGGTCGGCGGTTCAAATCCGCCCGCCCCGACCAGTTGGTCTTGATAGAGATTTAAGAGTGATGTATAATAATGTTTGCCAAGCGGGTGTAGCTCAATGGTAGAGCACTGGCCTTCCAAGCCAGCTACGAGGGTTCGATTCCCTTCACCCGCTCCATTAGATTTGTGCGCCTGTAGCTCAGGGGATAGAGCACGGGACTTCTAATCCCGGTGTCGCAGGTTCGATTCCTGCCAGGCGTGCCATTTTTTTTGCGGGTTGGAGATTGAGGAGTCTCCGGCACCCGCTTTTTATTTTTCTCAAGCAAGCCGGGCGCGAAAAGTTGAGGGTGCATACTTCCGGGGAAAGCTAGGGCATGATACCTCTAGCCAACTTGATGGGGGTGCGGGCATGGTTATCCGTGAACGGTTCACTAGGGGTTTTGTCGCGGGGCTAATTGCTGGGGCTGCCTCCAGCATTGCCGATTACTTTTCCCATCTCCTCGGTATCGTGGAGATTCTTTATATTGAATGGGCGGCAGTGTTGTTGTATGGCCATCGAGTTAGAACCACTGGCGAAGCTGTCGTCGCCCAGCTCGGCCAGCTGTTTTTCTCGGGCCTTCTGGGAGTTGGCTTTGCCTATCTCCTGCGGGCCATCGACACAGACAACTACCTGTTCAAAGGGACAGTGTACGGCATCACCGTTTGGTTTTCGGCCCATGTGGTCGCCAAGCTTTTTCGGGTGACAGCTTTGATCCCTGTTGGACCTGACACCCTTCTGTCGGACCTGGTCACGGCCGCGATTTTCGGACTGGTGCTAGCGGAAGCCCTGCGGCGCCTGGAGAAAAGCGTGGAAGCATAAGGACACGGGGCGACCAATCGCCCCGCAATCACCCTTCGCCTGGCTAGAAAATGAGGAACAGGAGCGCCACGATCAATAGGAGGATCGCGATCACAATGAGCAGTATCGCCAGCCCGGTGCTGATGATCCCCGACGCCTTGACCTCGTCAAGCAAACCCTCTTGTCTGGTCAATACGGCCAACCTCCTTCTTGTAAGATCCTAGGGTATCATATGGACAATTGATCGAAAGGGCTATAGCCGAGGTTGGCGGTTTTGGGGAGCGGCAAAAGAAAAGGGAGCCACCGGGGCTCCCTAGCAAAATCCTTTGTTCGCTTATTTTCCTTGGGCAGCGTTGGCTCCGGCGATGCGGCCGAAGACGATGATGTCGGCAATGGCGTTGCCGCCGAGGCGGTTGGTACCGTGGATGCCGCCGGTTACCTCGCCGGCTGCGTAAAGGCCGGGGATAACCTCACCGTCGATGCCAATGACTTGTGCTTCGGCGTTGATCATAATACCGCCCATGGTGTGGTGCACGGTGGGTACCCGCGGGGAAGCGTAGAAGGGCGGCGTATCAATCCGGGCCTTCATTAGCTCCTTGCCGAACTCTTTGTCGACGCCGGTATCGTAATAGGAGTTGTAGTTGTTGACCGTTTCGACTAGAGCGTCGGCAGGGACGCCAATCTGCTTCGCCAACTCTTCGATGGTGTCGGCCTGGAAGGCATAGCCTTGCTCGACCAGCTCATCAGCCGTTTGACCCCAGTTGTTTTGGCCCTGGGCCAAGGTGTGGCACTTAGAGTCAACCACCACGTACATCAAGCTGTCCGGCTGCTCGAACAGGGCGTTGGTCAGATCGTCGCGGCGGGCGTCCTCCCGGACGAACCGCTTGCCGTACTTGTTGACGAAGATCATCTCGTCAGCGCCGGCCTCGACCCAATTGTGCAGGGCACCATCGCCGGGAGTGCCGAGGGGCAGCAGCTGGATATACTCCATGCCGACCAAGGCGGCGCCTACGTCTCGGGCCATGATGATGCCGTCTCCGGTTGCGCCGGGGCTGTTGGTGGTGCCGATCTTTTCATCTAGCTTGTCGTTGTATTGCATGCGCAGCTCGACGTTGGCACTAAATCCGCCGCTGGCCAGGACGACGCCCTTGTTGGCCCTGAACTCCAACACGTTGCCATTCCGATCAACGGCTTCAACGCCGATGACCCTTCGGCCCTTAGTCAGCAGATTGGTGGCGCTGGTATTCTTCAGGATGGTGACTCCGTTTTCAAGGGCTACCTTTTCCAGACCCATGATGTAGCCTGTGCCGGCCACTTCCTTCATGAGGTGGGCGCGGGTCCAGAGGGAGCCGACGACCGTAAACACGTTGGGCCGGAATTCAATGCCGAGGGATTCCAGCCAGTGGATTCCTTCCAGGGCCCGTTCGACCAGGATTGCCACCAGGCCAGGATCTCCCTTGTAGTCTCCGCCCTTGAGGGTCTGGTAGTAATGCCACTCGATGGAGTCTTCGATCCCCTGGGGGCCTTGCCTTTCGGGGTCAACCGCGTTGTAGGCTCCACCGGAACGGATCGTGTTGCCACCGAGCATAGCCAGCTTCTCAAGGAGTATGACGGACGCGCCATGCTGGGCCGCTTCGACTGCCGCCGCTAGACCTGCTCCGCCGCCGCCGACAACGATCACATCAGCGGTTAGGGGCACATCGGCCGCCTGTCCAACCACTCCCAGGCTGGCTATCAGTAGCACCGCAAGCAAGGACACGAGTACTTTTTTCATGGCTTTCCCTCCTGTTTGGTGTGCGTATTCTTAGGAAGAACTGCGGCTTACCCTGTATTTCACCTCCCTGGGCACACTAGCCCGGCCGATGCCAAAGGTCACAACAATAGCAACAACTTGGAACTAAGTATAATCTATCGAACCGGGCCACAATAGATCTGCGATTGTGCACGCCATAACAATATTACGACATTGCGCATCGGATTTCCTGCTACTATGTTATCAGGATTGGAGATTCAGGAAGGATGTTCCAGTAGGTCGCCGTCGGAGCGGCGGGGTCCGTTGTGAAAATAGATGAGGAGGGCGCCCAGCAGCATCAGTAGGTCTTCGATGATGACTAAAGGTCCGACCTTTCGGTCGACGCCGCGAAAACAACCACACTCCACGTCCAATCCTCGCAGATAGGCGATGATGATGATCAGGATAAAGACTACAAGCAGGGAGGAGATGATTAGTGAGCAGGCCTTGATTCTAACGCCGAGGACCAGGCCCAGTCCCGCGAGGACTTCGACCCAAGGCAAGGTGGCCGCGATGATGCCAATACTCCAGAGAGGGACCAAATCGTAATTCCTGATCGCGACGGCGAACTCAAGTGGGGCCATGATTTTCCCTAAACCCGCGTAGATGAATAGTCCGCCGATGAGAAAGCGAATAAACAGATGGAGATAGCGGCTGTCGGTGATGGCCCTCATTTCATCCCTGCCGTCGGATAGTCGGCGGCTTCCCACGCGGGGAGTCCTCCCTGGAAAACGAACAAGTGCCGATATCCTTGCTTGGCTAGTTCTTCCGCCAGCTCTCCCGCCATATCACACCCTTCGCCGCTGCAGTAAGCGACGAGGACCGCATTCTTATCAGGAAGGATTTCTTCCAGGTCGATCCTGTCCCTGGCCAGGTCTAACAAGGGTATGCTTAAGGCGCCCAGGATGTGGGATTGTTCGTAGGCTGACCGGCTGCGGGCATCCAAGAAAATGGCCTCTCCCTCATCGAATAGTTCCTTGGCCTGAGCTAAGTTAATGACGGGGATAGTAGCGGCCGCGGCAACAGCATGTTCTGTTTCCAACCTTCCCGTTAGTGAGTCCACGATGAAGTCTGGTCTGGTTGCAACCCCGATGAGACAGGCTGCCAGGATGATCAGCAGGCTTTGGATGAGCACCTCTCGCTGCAAAGCTTTGACCTCCTTTTACTTTCCGCATCTCCAGCATAACCCTAAATGGCTGCATCTGGAAAGGGGCAAAGCAGGCCATAGTTGGCGGTGGTGGGTCCCCTAAGGCAATTACCGGCGAGAATTGTGTGATTACTGGCGAAACCAGCCAGGGGAACTTAACCGGCCGCTTGTCGTCTAGGATCCCGGATCTTTCGAAGCACGGGTAAGTAATCAGAAAACAAACCAAGAAGGAAATATAATACGAATACTCGAAGAAGTTGACTATCCCTGGGGCGGTCTAATCCTGGAAAGGAGTGATTTTCAATGCAGCGCGGGGTTGTTGTGTGGGTAGGTTTGCTGCTGATAGGGCTGCTGGCGGGCACTGTGGCGGGCAAAGAAGAGACTATAGTCTGGTCCTTTGGACATCACCACTCGTTGGAGCATCCGTGGGGCAAAGGGGCCCAGATGATTTGCGACCTGGTGGCTGAACGGAGTCAGGGACGATTCATCATCGAACACTATCCTGCAGGGATCTTGGGCGGCGAGTTCGATACCTTTGACCAGCTCATGGTGGGGGCCATTGAATTGATGATCGTGGGGCCTGCTGCTTTGGGCAGGTACTACGAACCGATCAATATTCTTCAAGCCCATTATGTTTTCCGAGACTTGGACCACATGTTTACGGTGATGAGGGGCCCCATTGGCGATGATTTGTACCAAAGTGCCTTAGATGCCACTGGCGTTCGCACCCTTGATGTCTGGTACTACGGGACCAGGCATTTGACTACCTCGAACTTTCCCGTCCACAAGCCGGAGGACCTGGTGGGCCGAAAAATCCGGAGCATGGATATTCCCTTCCACGTCCACAACATCGAAGCAATGGGGCCGACGGCAACACCGGTGGCGTATCAGGAGCTGTACATGGCCCTGCAGACGGGGGTGGTTGAGGGACAGGAGAATCCCCTGCCGTCCATTGATGTGATGAAATTCTATGAGGTTCAAGAATACTTGATCCTGACGGGTCACTGCATCCACCCAGGACTCCTCCATGTTAACGACCAGGCGTTTCAGGCTCTGCCCGCCGATCTGCAAAAAATCTTGACGGAAGTGGTTTATGAAGTGACCGACAAGGTAACGGAGATGGTCCTGGCTGAAGAGGCCATACTGCAAGAGAAATTTGCAGACTACGGCATGAAAATCATCGAACCCGATGTTGACGCTTTCCGCGAGAGGACTGTCGCCAACTTGCTGGCCAGGTACGATGAGGTTTGGGGTAAGGGGTTGTTCGCTAAGATACAGGAAGTGAAATAGCAGTCGGGGGCCTTCGGGCCCCTTCATACCTGGAGGTGAGGTGGATGCGCCATTGTTCTGGCGACAATTTCGAGGAAAACATTATCGGCTTTCTCTTGCTCATCATGTTGCTTGCCGTTGTCGGTCAGGTGTTTTTTCGCTATGTGCTAGGCACCCCCTTGCGGTGGACCGAAGAACTGTCGAGGTACAGCTATGTCTGGCTCACCTTCATCGGCGGAGCCTATGCCATAAAACGCCGGAGTCACATCTGCCTCCTGTACTTCGTCGAGAAGCTCCCTCCCCTTGGACAGAAAGCCGCCAGGCTGTTGGCCAATGTGTTGGTGTTGGCCATGTTCGTTTATGTTTTTCCCAGCGGCCTTAGCTTTATGTTAAGCATGTATCGTGTCCTGTCACCGGCCCTGGAAATGCCCATGGCTTTTTTGTACCTAGCGGTCATCGTGGGTATGTTGCTAATGCTGTTTAGACTGATCATGGACTCCATCTTGGTCCTGCAGGAGATTAAACAGAATAGGGGAGGGTCCGTCGATGGGAATAGCTGAAATCCTGCTGGTTCTCCTCGGCCTGATGGCCATCGGCATGCCCGTGGCCTTCTGTTTGATGATGACTTCCCTGATCTACATCGTCCTCCATGGTCGCATCCCGCTACTCTTGTTCACCCAGCGGATTGCCGCCGGCCCGGACTCTTTCCCTCTCCTAGCTGTACCCTTTTTCATCTTTGCCGGACAAGTCATGAACACTTCTGGGATTACCCGGCGAATTTTTGATTTTGCCAAAGTCTTGGTCGGGCACATCCCCGGCGGGCTTGGTCATGTCAATGTGGTGGCCAGCATCATCTTTTCCGGCATGTCGGGGGCCGCGGTGGCCGATGCCGGGGGATTGGGGCTAGTCGAAATCAAAGCGATGCGGGATGCCGGCTATGACGATGATTTCACGGTAGCGATAACTGCTTCGTCATCAATCATCGGTCCTATCATACCCCCTAGCATCCCCGCGGTTATCTACGGGGCAACTGCAGGGGTGTCAATTGGGGGCCTGTTTATCGGGGGCGTCATCCCCGGGCTGCTCATGGGCCTTGCCCTCGCTGTACTGGTCTATGTCTATGCGCTGCGGAAGGATTACCCAAGATCACCCCGGCCGACCTTCCGCAAGCTGCTCAAGGCCTTCAGCGATGCCCTGCTGCCCATGTTGACCCCCGTGATCATCATTGGCGGCATTTGGACGGGCAAATTCACCCCGACTGAGTCGGCGGCTATTGCGGCCGTCTACGCCATCATCTTAGGTCTGATGGTTTACCGGGAGCTGACGGTGAGGGATTTGTGGCGTCTTTTGGTGGAAAGCGCAGGCATGACGGCCAATGCTATCATCATCGTGGCCGGCGCTTCCTTGTTTGGGTATATCCTCGCCCGGGAGCAGGCTGCTCCCAAATTGGCGGCCATCATCTTGGGCGTCACCAAGAATCGTTACGGGATCCTGTTAATGATCAACTTGTTCTTGCTGTTTGTGGGAACGTTTATGGAGCCAGTGTCCGCGATGATCATCCTCATCCCCGTTTTTACCCCGATCATCAAAATGATCAATGTGCATCCGGTTCATTTTGGCGTGATGATGATTTTGAACCTTATGATCGGGCTGTTGACGCCCCCCGTCGGCCAGGTTCTTTATATACTGTCAACGGTATCGGGGATGCCCTTCGAGCGCATCGCAAGAGTGACAGCCATTTTTATCTTGCCCCATGTCGTTGTCCTGGTACTGATCACTTTGTTTCCTGAGCTGGTTCTATTTCTCCCCCGTGTGCTCTTTGGCATAGTGTGAAAGGGACGGGGTCTTTGCAGACCCCGCCTTATCAGAGGTACGATCGGTGTCGGACAGTTGGTCTGGCCATGTCGAGCAGACCGAGCACCACATGGGCTAGACCAAAGCCCATGAGTCCTTGGCCCAGGTTCAGGTTGCCGCGGCGAAGCGCCCAGCCCAGGCCGGTTGTCAACGCGCCAAGACCGGCAACCGTCCAGCTGGTGCTGCTAGGTTTTGGCACCAACGATGCACCTCCTGCGATTAGGATGGCCAATAGCGTCCTTTTGATTCCATTCCCTCTGTATCGCGGATGGAAGGAGTTAGGCAGCGGATGGCGAATACTAACCCTGTGGTATAATTGCCGTGAGATCCCTTCGGGTCTTGCAACCCGGGGCGAGATAGGGTATAATACAACAGGTCAAGTTCATGAATTGATGGTGGGCGTAGCTCAGTTGGTCAGAGCGCCAGGTTGTGGCCCTGGAGGTCGTGGGTTCAAGTCCCATCGCTCACCCCAGACATTATTGCTCTGCTGAGGCAGGGCTTTTTTTATTTCCACCCCCCTGAGGGCAGAGCATCCCGACAAGGAGAAACAAACCGCCCCGACGAAGTCAAGAATTAGGAGAATAACAAGAGGAGGCGGCTGGTTTGTCCGAGGAGAGGTGGAAGGAGTTTGCCGGCAAGATCGACATTAGTCTGCTCGATCCCCGGATGACTGCGGAGGATGTAAGGGAGTTTTGTACTAAAGCGTTGGATTATCACTTCGCCAGCGTTGTCGTGCCGACGGCTTTCTTGGAAGTGGCCAAAGGCGTCTTAAAAGACCGGATGAAACTAGGCTCGGCTATTTCTTTCCCCATGGGTTACTCCTCCACTGAGGTCAAAGTATTCGAAACTAAGGATGCGATTGCCAAGGGAGCTGACGAAATCGATTTTGTGATGAACATCGGTGCAGTCCGGGCCGGCGATGTGGACACGGCCCGTCGGGATATGGCAGCGGTTGTCGAAGCTGCCCAGGGCCGGGTCACCAAGGTCATTTTGGAGACTTCCTTGTTGACCAGGGAAGAGAAGATCTTGGCCGCAAAGATCGCGGTGGAAGCTGGTGTGGATTTCGTTAAGACTTGCACGGGTCGGGGCGTCTACGGCGCCACCGTGGACGACATTAAACTTTTAGTCGAAGCGGTTGACGGGAAGGCGCAGGTGAAGGCATCCCAGGGGATCTTTCGGTTGAAGGATGCATTGGCCCTGTTGGAGGCCGGAGCAACCCGTTTGGGCACCAATGCCGGGTTTGCCCTGGTTGATGAGATGCTAGGCCAAGACAGGGATCCGAAACTGTCCTTCTCCTATTTCCGTTTCTAGTCGGAAGGAGGAAATGACATGTCTTTACTAACACCTGCTGAACTGGCGGCCCTCAAGAAATTTGACTCGCCGACAATCTCCAATGCCATCGAGGGTTTCAAGGTGAGGCCTCGCAATGAGGGCTTCATGGGTCCGGAGATCAAGTGCATCCAAGCTGTCGATGAGCCTATTGTGGGTTATGCTTACACCGCGAAGATTGCGGCCCTTGAGCCTCCCACCGATGCCCAGAAAGCATTGCGGTTTGAATACTGGAAAGGCGTCTTGGAAAGTCCCAAGCCCACCATCGCCGTCCTCCAGGATGTGGATCCAAGCCCCATCGGCTCTTTCTGGGGAGAGGTAAATGCCTCGATCCATCGCGCCTTGGGATGTATCGCCACCATCACTAATGGCGGCGTCCGGGATCTGGATGAGGTGCGGGAAGTAGGCTTTAGCTATTTCGCCAGCTGCGTGTTGGTATCCCATGCCTACATCCATCTGGTAGAAATTGGCTGTCCCGTGGAAGTAGGGGGACTCCTAGTCCATCCCGGCGATTTGCTTCACGCCGACAAGCACGGCGTAGTCCTAATCCCCAAGGAGATCGCCAAGGACTTGGCGGCGGCCGCAGAGCGGGTGGTGGCTGCCGAAGAACCGGTAATCAAGTACTGCCGCGAGAAGTTTGACGGTGGCATCGATTTGGAGAAACTGAAGGCCTTGATGGAGGAGATGGCCCGTCGGCGCGGCTAATCCAGCAACTGCCAGGAGGATGCCCTGCCCCCTTGTCGAACAGGACCTTAGCAACCTAATCCAGGCCGTCCATCTATTGGGCGGCCTGGTCGAAGCTGGGGGGGAAGGGAAATCGGCAGATTAGTGCGACTCGGGTTCATTGCTTTGCTACTCATCGCTCTGACGGGCTGTTCTTTTCTAAGCAGTCCTGGTGGGAAGGTGTATGTGCCTCCCCGGGATATCGAGACACCGCCCCAGGCACCGAAGGAACCGGACAAGAATCTAGATGTAACCGATGGATTCGATTTTCCGGTTGGCGACAGGGACGGACGAGGTTGGGGGGTGACTGGCTATGCCTTCCTCGATTGGAGCACCTCAAGCAATTCTTTGCATCCGGGTGAAGATTGGAACATTCCCGGCGCTGGGAATGGGGACTACGGCCAGCCGGTTTACTCCATCGCCAACGGGCGGGTGCGCCATTCCCTTTGGAACTCCGCGTTGGGACATGTCGTCGTCATTGAGCATCAGCTCCCCGATGGGACTAAGGTATGGTCCCAGTATGCGCACCTGGCGGAAAGATGGGTGGTCCCGGGGGAGAAGGTGGCTCGCCGCCAGCAGATCGGAACAGTGGGGCGGGGGCCCAACAATCGGTTCACTGCCCACCTCCATTTTGAAATCCGCCGCTACGACTTAGCGGCCAACGCTTGGCCCCGCACCAACGGGGTGGCTTGGCCTGCCGAAAAGGTACAGCAGTACTGGCTTCATCCGTCGGCCTTCATCGCTCGCAATCGACCTTCCCATTAGTAATTTCATTGGGCCCGAGCAAGCTATGCTCGGGCCACAAAAATAGTTTCATTGAGGATAGGCCCTAGGCAGGAAACTAATGGATTGACGAATAAGTTGTTAAATGGATCCAATATCTCGGATTACATTCTTGAGGGAGGGCTGCTCGGTGTCAGTTGAAGGGATAGGCAAGGTGAACAGCTACCGGACTCTCCAATCCCTAGTCTATGAACACATTAGAGATGCCATCCTCAGCGGCCGCTTGGCACCGGGGCAGCGGGTGGTAGCGGCCAAAATCGCTGAGGAAATGGGCGTCAGTAGGATGCCTGTGAGGGAGTCCCTGAGGCGTTTAGAGACTGAAGGACTGATTACCACTGTTCCCCACAAGGAAGCTGTTGTTCGCAGGCTTTCGGCCCGCGAAATGGAAGATATATACTCAGTGCGATTAGTGTTGGAAGCCTACGGCGGGAAGCTTGCCGCCCGGCGGATTACCGCCGCGCAGATCGCCAAATTGGAAGAGCTGACTAATCAGATGGAAGAGCTGCTTGAGCAGGGGGACTATTGGAGCTTTCAGGAGGCCAACGAGCGTTTCCACGAGGTGTTCTTTGAGGCTAGTGGCTCGGCAGTGTTGTGTGAGTTGTTGCGGAATCTTTGGTCCCGTTGTTACGCCTACCGCCATTTCTCGGCGGCAATGGGCAAGCGGGAACGGGTTGCCGTTGCCGAACATCGGGAGATTATT
The DNA here is from genome assembly GCA_012522085.1 of Bacillota bacterium. Taxonomy (GTDB): domain Bacteria; phylum Bacillota; class Limnochordia; order JAAZLZ01; family JAAZLZ01; genus JAAZLZ01. Next base: position 18,863 of record JAAYLE010000093.1, read on the forward strand.
CGCGCTTTGGTGGACAAGGCTGAGGATCGGGTGGAGAAGCTAGTGCGCGAACATACGGAAAAGGCTGTTGAACCGCTGCTTAGGCGGTTGCAGATGGAAGAACAAAGGGAGGAGGGTTACTGTGCCGAAGAAGAAGGTGTTGATCACCCAGGCCATCCATGAAAGCGGCGTTAAGCTTCTGGAGGGCGACTATGAGGTGAAAGTGGCGGACGATTGTTCTGTTGAGGGGTTGAAGCGAGAAGTCAAAGATGCCTATGGGATCATTGCCCGGACTGCTCTTGTACCCAAGGAAGTCATCGATGCCGCTCCCAATCTGCAGGTGATCGGTCGACATGGTGTTGGCGTGGATAATATCGATGTGGCGGCGGCCACAGCTCGAGGCATTCCCGTCGTCTTTACACCCAACGCCAACGCTTTGTCCGTTGCCGAATGGACGTTGACGGCCATCGGCGCGTTGGCCAAAGGACTGTTGATCTATGATAAGGCCACCCGTGAAGGCCAATGGGAGCGCCGGAACGAGTACGTCATCGTCGACCTTGACCAAAAGACCCTGGGTCTAGTGGGCATTGGTCGAATCGGGAGTCTGGTGGCGACTAAAGCCCAAGCAGCTTACAACATGAAGGTCCTAGCCTATGACCCCTACATTCAGCCGGAGAGGGCCCAAGGATTGGGCGTGACTTTGTGCAACTCGCTGGAAGAGGTCTTGCGGGAGGCTGATTTCGTCAGCCTGCACTTGCCCCTCACACCGGAGAGTCGGGGGTTGATCGGGAAAGAGGAGCTGGCCCTCCTGAAGCCCACCAGCTTCCTGATCAATGCCGCCCGGGGTGGCATTGTCGATGAGGATGCGTTGGTAGAGGCTCTCCGGGCAGGGAAGCTAGCCGGCGCCGCCCTGGACGTGTTCGCCCAGGAGCCGCCCCCGGAGGATCATCCATTGTGGGATCTAGACAATGTCATCGTTGCGCCCCATATCGCTGCGTTGACCATCGAATGTGTCATCAGGATGGCGACCACCGTCGCCAGGAATGTCAGGGACGTTTTGGAAGGCCGACGACCTGAGTTTGTGGTGAATCCGGAAGTTTACAACAAATAAGAGGAGGGACCTTTGTGACCGGCAAGGAACTTAAGGCAAAGCTGAAAAGGGGAGAACTGGTCCTGGGAACGATGATTTCTGAGCTGCGCACGCCGCAGGTGGGCCAGCTGATGGCCAATGCAGGCTTCGACTTCATGTACATCGACATGGAGCATTCACCGTTGAACATGGAAACGGTGGCCGATATGATCCTCGGAGCTCGCTACGCGGGAATTGCGACCATCGTCCGCACTCCGGGGCTCGATCGGTGTGCTTTGTCCCGGCCGTTGGACAGCGGCGCCGATGGGGTGCTTGTTCCCCAGACGGAGACGAGGGAACAAGTAGAGCAGATCGTTGAATGGACCAAGTACTATCCCATCGGCCAGCGGGGCATGTCCCTCAGGCGGGCCCATAGCCGCTACGGCAAGGTGAAGGCCCAGGAGTACTGCTCAGAGGCCAATGAGTCGACGGTAGTCGTCATCCAGATCGAAAGCAAGAAGGCCATCGATGACTTGGAGCAGCTTGTTTCGGTTCAAGGAGTGGACGCCGCCTTTATTGGCCCTGCCGACCTGTCTCAGACTTATGGACTTCCAGGCCAGGCCAACGATCCTAAGATCCTTGCGGACTTGGAGCGGTTCATTAAAGTCTGCCAGGATCACAACGTTGTTCCCGGCATCCATGTCTACGACCAGGAGAGCTTCAAGAAGTGGTACGATGCAGGCATGAGATTGTTTGCCTATCGCAATGACATTAGTATGTTGGCGGATACGGCGGCCCAGTGTGTTGCTGACATCCAGGGGCTGCTTAAGTAACACCAATTCTCCAATGGAGGTGCGAAACATGTTTGAAATCAAAGGAATCATCCCGGCAATGGTAACTCCCATCGATGAGGAAGGCAAAGTCAACGAGAAGGAACTGCGCAAGTTGACCAGGCATCTCATTGACGGCGGCAGCCATGGTCTGTTCCCCGTGGGCTCCCAGGGCGAGTTTTTCTCCCTGACCTTCGATCAGAAGCGAGAAGTCATGGAGATCGTCAAGGATGAAGCCAAAGGCCAGGTTCCCATCTACGCCGGCACCGGCGCTTTGACCACCAGGGAAGCAATCGAGACGACCCAATTGGCGGAAGAAGTGGGCATGGATGCTGTTTCGGTCATTACCCCCTACTTCCTAAGCCCCAGCGAAGATGAGCTGTATGAACACTATGCCGCCATCGCCCGGAACACCAGCCTGCCGGTGCTGCTATACAATAATCCCGGCCGCACCGGGATCAACATCTCGGCTAGGCTGTGTCAGCGCTTGGCTGAGATCGACAACATCGTTGGCGTCAAAGACTCTAGCGGTGACATGACCTTGACGGGTGAGTACATCCGCTTAACAGGCGATGACTTCGCCGTCCTGGCCGGTCGAGACACCATGATCTTGGCTACCCTCCATTACGGCGGTAAAGGTTCCATCACCGCCACCGCCAACGTTTGCCCATCCTTGGTAGTGGAGATCTATGAGGCCTTCGTGGCCGGCGACTACAAACGGGCCCTGGAGGCCCAGTATCGCCTGGCGCCTTTGCGCCTTGCCTTTGGCCTGGGGACCTTCCCGGTCGTCATCAAGGAAGCCTTGAAGATGATCGGCATCGACGCGGGACCGGCCATCAGGCCTGTTGGGCCCATGGAAGACTCTAAGCGGGAACAGCTGCGCAAGGTTCTTCAAGAAATGGGATTGATCTAGGAGTTGGCATTGATGCAGAAGTTTACCATACCGTACGGGAAGAATAGTCTGGAGATCAGCGTGCCCGACGATGTGGACGTCCAGGTGTTGCTTTCCAATCCCGTCGAGACTGTCAATGA
>JAAYLE010000094.1 GCA_012522085.1 Bacillota bacterium
AGTTTAGTCGCCTGTTCGTTGATCACACAGCCGCCCCCACTTAATCTCAGCTTCCGAGCGTCGCAGGTAAAAGGGAGTGAGGGTCATGGGATCGTCGACCTCGCCCCCGACGAGCTTCTCCCGGCCCAACAACCCAACGAAGGAGGCCCTCAGGATCCTGCTCGGGCCTGGCGCGAGCAAGGCCCGCTCCCCCAAGGCTCCTTGGATGGCTGACCAGTTCTTCTCCCCTCCATCCCCCAGGAAAAGGGCCGGCTCCCCCGGGGGAAGAAGGTCCACCAGTTCGCGGACGGGGACGTTCAAAGGCCCCTTGAGGGCCTTGCCTTCCCGGTAGATGCCGCCATAGACTTCCCCTCGCCGGGCATCGATGAGGGGACAGACAAGGCCGTGGAAAGTCCCCGCCTGCCGGGCGAGGGCATCTAAGGTGGACACCCCAATCAGCTTGATCGGCCAAAGATAGGCGAGCACCTTGGCGACGGTCATCCCGATGCGAAGGCCGGTGAAGGAGCCCGGCCCCCGGGCGACGGCGATGCCGTCAAGATCCTTTCCCGTCCAGCCCGCATCGGCCATGATCCGTTCAATGGCCGGCAAAAGGCGCTCCGAGTGGGTCATGGCCACGTTCAAGATGTATTCGCCGATCAGGGACTCCCCATCCAGCAGGGCCGCGCTGCCCGTCTTGGTTGAGGTGTCAATGGCTAGTATCCGCAAGTTGCAACCTCCTCGACCACCTTGGCCAACCGGGGACCATGGGGGATGAATTCCAGGGATCTCAGCCCCTCCCCCAAGACTTCCAACCGGACCTCCAAGTATTCTTCGGGCAGAAGGACCCTCACCTTATCGCCCCATTCCACCGCGGCCACGCCTTCGCCGTAAAAGTAGTCTTCATAGCCGAGCTCTTCCAAATCAGACGGCCCGTCCAAGCGATAGACATCGAGATGATAAAAGGGGATCCTCCCCTCATATTCATTGATCAAGGTGAAGCTGGGGCTGGTGATGGTCGCCGAAACCCCAAGGCCCCGGCCAAGGCCGCGGCAAAAGGCCGTTTTGCCGCTGCCAAGCTCCCCGGTGAGGATGACCACATCCCCCGGGCCCAAGAGGCTCCCCACCCTTTCCCCCAGCTCCTCCATCTCTTCGACCGAATGGACTTTGATCATCAATCGATCCCCCGGGCCGCAAGATGCCCGATGACCTCGCCCCGATGGTTGTGCAGCACTACCTTGCGCTGCTGGGGCAAGGCATCGGTTAAGATGTCAAACTTGGCCAGCAGGGCCATGACCGCCGGGCCTAGGGCCCTGAGGGAGCCGTCTTCCACTTTCAGGGCCACTCCCCAGCCCCGCTCAAGGAGGGCCAGACAGTATACCGCTTCCGAGCCTAGCTTGGCCACGATCTCCCCGCTGCCTGCTTCCATCAGTTCTGTGTCGAGCCTGCCCGTCCCGGCCACCAGCATGGGGCAGCCGGCCATGGCCTTGGTGATCCTTCTTGCCGCCTCGCCCTTCTTCCGGGGCAGATCCCGCGGGTCGGCAAGGAGCGCGTAGGCCCAGGCCATCCGCCGCAGGGGAAGGCCGAAGACCGGCACGCCGCAGCCGTCGGTCCCCACGACCAATTGCTCTTCAGTAAGGCCAGTAAAGGACCGGATCTCCTCCATGATGCGCCTCTGGACAGGATGCTCTTTTTTATAGTACCCTTCCGGATCCCAGCCATACAGCCGGCAAAGGGCCAACATGTTGGCGTGCTTGCCCGAGCAATTGTTGTGGATGGCCCGAGGCTCTTCTCCCCGCCTTGCCAGTTCCAGGGCCGCATCATCATACCAGGGAGGATGGACGCCGCAGGCCAGGGCATCTTCCGGCATGCCGATCCGCTCGAGGATCTGGG
>JAAYLE010000095.1 GCA_012522085.1 Bacillota bacterium
GCGGCGACGATCAGTCCCGTGAGGGGATCGGTTGCGTAAAGGGCCTTATCCAAAAGAGATTCCCGAGGGGCCTTCTCCGCGTGGGCGAGGACTGCGTGGACGACTTCTTGGGGACAGCCGTGCTCGCGGAGGATCTCTGCGCTCTTGAGTCCGTGCTCCTCGGGATTGTGCTGAGTCTGCTCATAATCCACATCATGGACTAATCCGGCTAGTCGCCACGTATCCTCATCCTGGTCGAATTCCTGGGCTAGTCTGCCTAGAATCGCTTCCGCTGCCAACATATGCTTGATCAGGTTCTTCGTCTTGATATGCTCCTTAACCAGTTGCAAAGCCTCATCCCTGGTCAATGGCAAAACTTCCTTTCCGAAAGGGTTAGCGGCGGAACTGGGTGGGAGTCCGCCCCTCCAATTTCTTGAAAACCTTGGTGAAATAGCTTGAGTCTTGATACCCAACCATATAAGAAATCTGTTGGATGGTCAAATTGGTCTCCAACAAAAGAATCTTGGCCTGCTCTATCCGCACCTTGGTCAAATAGCCGATGAACGTGACTCCCAGCTCCTCCTTAAAGAGGTGGGACAGGTAATAAGGGCTGATATGAACAGCTTGGGCCACTTCCTCTAAAGTCAAGTCGCGGGCGTAATTTTCCCTGATGTAGTCCGCCGCATTCTGCAGCACCGGCAGGTATTTACTGTCCCGGGACCGGTAGACAATGTCGACGAATTCATCGAGTACCTGTACGATCCAGGCGCAAAGTTCATCTAAAGGCTCGATTTGAACCATCTCTTCCATGTACTTATGGGCCAGATGGAGCAGTTCATCCAGATTTGCGCCACCTTCAACGGCAGCCCTGGAAAGGACGATCAACAACTCCATGATCCGGGCCTTGATGACTTGCGGCTGGCCTGCACTGTTAAAGAGGATGTCCCCCAAGATCTCATTCAGGATTTCCCGAGCTCCAGTGCGATCGCCAAGACGGACCCGTCCAACGAGCTCCTGCTCCTTTTCAAAGGGATAAATGTGTCGGGGCTGCCTCGGCGTCTCCTCCTCAAGGCTGAGCTTCTTTTGCTGGATAGTGTCAGCCAGCAGAGCCTGCTGTTCGCTGACCAATCGGCGCCTTTGCAAAATCTCGCTTCCTGGATGCATGATCTGACCTGCCGCTGCAAACAGCATATCGGCCAGGGCTCGGACTTTTCTCCCCGGAACGACACCGACTTCTTTCAGGGCCTTGGCGACCTCTTCGGGATCAAGATTGAGATCTTTGATCTGTTTAAGGATCTCCTGGGTGGCCTGCTCATCTAAAGGCCACATCGACACCTGTCCAGTGATGATCGTTCCCGCTTGACCGGTCTCGTCGCTCACGATCGGAGCCGCCCATTCCACCAGCCCCGCGTGACAAGAGTAGATATAAGACTCACCGAGGCTGTAGGAATAGCGGCCCGCCCGTTCGAAGGCCTGGCGGCACCGCCGCATGCCCTCGGGATTTGACTGGACCAATTGGCAAAAGCAAGGCAGCTCGCCAGTCTCTGAGGACAGTAGATTATTGCCCTTAAGATCGACGAACATTGCGTGAAGGTCCGTTGCTTCGGCAAAAGAAGTCAAGACTCGACTAATAAGAGTCTCGTCTAGAGCAGCTGTCTTAGTCAAAGGCATCACCGTTCCTCTGCTGGTTTATTCGCATACAGGGCGGGTTTTCCCTGCAGCACTGGGCGGGAATACTTTCTGACAATGCAGACAAAATTAACCCTGAAAAGGGAGATAGGGGGGATGAAGGGGTAATGGAGGGGGTTGCCCCCCTCGCTTTAGTCTTCCTTCTCACCTATCAAGATGACATCAATGTCATTGACATTTGTCTGGCTGGTGAACTCCAAGGAGTCGCCCAGGGCGTCAAAGTAGGCTTCCGCCTCGTGTTTGTCCAGATGCCAGCGGGCGTCGAGATCTGTGCGGTGGACTGTACGGCAGTCGGCGATGGCCCCCGACTTGCCCTGGCCGTCCTCACCGTCGGTGTCAGCGCCGGCAACCACAATATTCTTGCGGTTGGCGATTTCGAGGGCCGAACTCAAGACGAATTCCCGGTTGGGGCCGAATCCATCCCGTTCCTCCCATTTAAAAGTAAC
>JAAYLE010000002.1 GCA_012522085.1 Bacillota bacterium
CCCGCTGAGGATTTTTTGCTGGCAAAGAAGGAAAGTAGTGGGAAGAGGCGAAGGATAACTAGGCGTCTTTTTGCCAGTAATCTTTGGTCGGCCTGTGCTGACCGATGATTTGGATACAGTAGGGTACACTAGGCGTTAGTTAAGGATGATGATGAGAAGGGAGAGAGGCCAGGGTGAGCGCCAAGAAGTACGTCTATTTCTTCGGTGGAGGAAAAGCAGAAGGTTCTGCCGAAATGCGTAATCTTCTCGGCGGCAAAGGAGCCAACTTGGCAGAAATGACCAATCTGGGCATTCCCGTGCCGCCAGGGTTTACCATCAGCACCGAGGCATGCATCGAGTACTATGAGAATGATCGGCAATGGCCAGAGGGTTTGGAGGGTGAGGTTAAGGCCAATCTAGCCCGTTTGGAAGAAGTCATGGGCGCTAAGTTTGGCGACCCTGAGAATCCCCTGCTGCTATCCGTTCGCTCGGGAGCTCGGGTTTCCATGCCCGGCATGATGGACACGGTCCTGAATCTGGGTATCAACGATCGGACCGTACAGGGCTTGATTGCGAAATCCGGCAATGAGCGTTTCGCATATGACAGCTATCGTCGGTTTGTGCAGATGTACGGCGACGTGGTCCTGGGGGTCGATCATGACCTCTTTGAGGCCCTGATCCAGGAAACCAAGGATCGCAAAGGCGTCCAGCTTGACATGGACCTGGATGCTGACGATTGGAAGGAACTGGTAGCCAAGTTCAAGGCTCTGGTTAAGGAGAAGACCGGCAAGGACTTCCCCGAAGATCCCATCGAGCAGTTGTATGGCTCCATCAACGCCGTGTTTGCTTCCTGGAACAACCCGCGTGCGGTGAAGTATCGCGAGATCCATGAAATACCCGGCGACTGGGGAACCGCTGTTAACGTCCAGACCATGGTCTTTGGCAATATGGGCGATAATTCGGGTACCGGAGTTGCCTTTACCAGGGATCCGGCAACGGGAGAGAATGTGTTTTACGGCGAGTTCCTGATGAATGCCCAGGGTGAGGACGTTGTGGCCGGCATTCGGACCCCAGAGCCCATCGCGGAGCTGAAGCGCCTCAAGCCCAAGATTTATGAAGAGCTGGAAGCTATTTACAAGAAGCTGGAGAATCACTATCGTGACATGCAGGACATCGAGTTTACCATTCAGGAAGATGTCTTGTACATGCTCCAGACCAGGGCGGGCAAGCGGACTGCTACGGCCGCGGTTAAGATCGCCGTCGACATGGTCGATGAAGGTCTAATCGACAAGGAAACGGCGCTGTTGCGGGTTGACGCTGTCCAGCTGGATCAGCTTCTCCATCCCATGTTGGATCCCAACGCCAAGTATGATGTATTGGCCAAGGGACTGCCTGCTTCCCCCGGGGCAGCCGTTGGACGGGTAGTCTTCAACGCCAATGATGCCGAAGAGTGGAACAGCCGGGGCGAAAAGGTCATCCTTGTCCGCACCGAGACTTCGCCAGAAGACATCGGTGGCATGAATGTGGCCCAAGGAATCCTTACCTCCCGGGGCGGCATGACCTCCCACGCGGCCGTTGTGGCCCGGGGAATGGGCAAGTGCTGCGTTGCCGGCGCCGGCGACATCCAGGTGATTGAAGCTGAGAAGTGCTTCCGTGTTGGGGATGTGACGGTCAAGGAAGGCGACTGGATTACCCTGAATGGTACCAAAGGCGAAGTAATCGTCGGCAAGATGGAATTGGTCGAGCCAAAACTGGCAGGTGAATTCGGCCGCCTGATGGAGTGGGCTGATGGGGTGCGCAAACTCCGCATCCGGACCAATGCGGATACGCCCCACGACGCCAAGGTGGCGCGGGACTTCGGCGCCGAGGGCATCGGTCTTTGCCGGACGGAGCATATGTTCTTCGCCGAGGATCGCATCAACATCGTTCGGCAGATGATCCTGGCCGATGATGCTGAGGGTCGGCGCAAGGCTCTGGCCAAGCTTCTGCCCATCCAGAAGGGCGACTTCAAGGGGATTTTCCGGGAAATGGATGGACTGCCGGTTACCATTCGGCTCCTCGATCCTCCTTTGCATGAGTTCCTCCCCCGCGAGGATCATGCCGTCGCCGAAGTGGCCAGGGAGCTTGGCGTGACTGAGGACAAGCTGCGAGCCAAGATAGCCAGCCTGGAAGAGTTCAACCCCATGCTGGGCCATCGCGGCTGTCGCTTGGGCATCACTGCGCCCGAGATTTATGAGATGCAGGTCCAGGCCATCATCGAGGCGGCTTGTGAGCTGGCCAAAGAAGGCGTCAAGGTTCTGCCTGAAATCATGATTCCGCTCACAGGCACCAAGAAGGAGATGGCCATTCTCAAGAAGCTCACCGTTGAAACGGCGGATAAGGTCATTGAGCAAGCGGGCGTTAAACTTGAATACCTCGTTGGTACCATGATTGAAGTGCCGCGGGCAGCTTTGGTGGCCGATAGGATCGCCGAAGAGGCCGAGTTCTTCTCCTTCGGCACCAACGACATGACCCAGATGACCTTCGGGTTCAGCCGCGACGATGCTGGCACCTTCCTGGGGGCCTATATCGACCAGGGCATCCTGGAGAGAGATCCGTTCCAGAGCCTAGATCAACAGGGTGTCGGGCAGTTGGTGCAAATCGGCGTCGAGAAGGGCCGCAGCACCAAGGCCGACTTGAAGGTGGGCGTTTGTGGCGAGCACGGCGGCGATCCTTCGTCCATCGATTTCTTCCACCGCGTTGGCATGGATTATGTGAGCTGTTCACCCTATCGGGTGCCCATCGCAAGGCTAGCCGCTGCGCAAGCCCAAGTGCGGACGCCTCGCAGCTAGGCTTGGCTGCAATAGCTTAGTCGAGGAAGCCCGCGCACCCTGCGCGGGCTTCCTTGCCGTGGGCTCCCGAACGCAGTCTGCCAAACCACGAGGGGGGTTGACAAGTGTGGAACCGGGAAGCCCTTGAAAGGAGAGAGCATGAAACTCTATCCTCTCGCGCGCAGATGAGCACCCAGAGCCTGGGCAGGGAATATCCTGAACCAGAATGTGATTATCGTACCCGCTTTCAACGGGATCGGGACAGGATAATCCACTCCAAAGCTTTCCGGCGGTTGATGCACAAGACACAGGTGTTCATTGCCCCGGAGGGCGATCACTATCGGACTCGGCTCACCCATACCCTTGAGGTCGCCCAGATATCCCGGACGGTGGCCAGGGCCCTGGGGCTCAATGAGGACCTAACGGAGGCAATCGCCCTTGGGCATGACCTCGGGCATACTCCCTTCGGCCACACCGGTGAGGCAGTCCTCAATGAGCTGGTCCCGGGAGGATTCCGGCACAACCAACAGAGTCTCCGGGTTGTCGATTATTTGGAAGTGCGCGGGTCCAAGTACCGGGGCCTGAACCTCACCCGGGAAGTCCGGGACGGAATCGTGAATCATACGGGCCCGACGATGCCTGTCACCCATGAGGGGCAGGTAGTGCGGATTTGCGATCGCATTGCCTATCTTAACCATGACATTGATGATGCCATGCGGGCCGGCTTGCTGACCGAGGGAGATGTACCTTCCCATTTGCTGGCGATCCTAGGCAGGACCCATGGGGCAAGGATTGATACCATGGTCCGGGACCTGGTGGAGTGGAGCTGGCAGCAAAACGAGATCGGCATGAGTCCGGCCATTGAGGAAGCAACCAGTGAACTGCGCGACTTTATGTTCAAGACTATCTACGTAGGGTCGCTAGCCAAGCGGGAAGAGGGGAAGGTGAGGGATACTCTAACCAGGTTGTTTGAGTATTACCTTGAGAACACCTTTGCGCTTCCAGAGCATATCCTCGCCATCAGCGAGGCCTCCCAGGCCCATGTGGCGGTAGCCGATTACATTGCCGGGATGACCGATCGCTTTGCCATTGCCGAATATTGTCGGTTATTTCTGCCTAGGGGCTGGCGTCGGCCGGAAGAATTCTGACTAGGGGAGGAGTTGCTGATGGGGCGTCGAAGGATGTACAGCGGTGTCTCAGGGAGGGAGGACGTTGGCTGGGAGGATACCGGAGGAAGTAATCGAAGAGATTAAACTCGCGAGTGACATTGTTGCACTCATCAGCGATTACTTGCCCCTGAAACGGACCGGGAAGAGCTACAAGGGTCTGTGTCCTTTCCACAACGAGCGAACACCGTCGTTTAACGTCAATCCCGACGATCAGTTTTTTTATTGCTTTGGCTGCGGCGCTGGGGGCAACATCTTCACCTTTGTCATGAAGATGGAACACGTAGGGTTTGTTGAAGCTGTGGAGCTGGTTGCCCGTCGGTTTGGCATAAGGATTCCCGAAACCGAAAGTTCCACGGCTGAGCAGAAGGCCAGGCGGGCGCGAGATGCGTTGCTGGAGGTAAACAAGGAAGCATTGGCTTTTTTTGTCAAGTGCCTCTGGAGCAGCCCCCGGGCCGTGGCTTACCTGCGCCGCAGAGGGATTAGTGAAGAGACGGCCCGGAAGTTCCAATTAGGTTATGCGCCTGGCGGGGGTCGCTTGGTGAGACAACTGCAAGGAGCAGGCTTGGATCTTCAGTTGGCCGTGCAGCTTGGCCTGGCCAGGATTGGCCGGGGGAGTCTCCCTTACGATTACTTTCGCGACCGGTTGATGTTCCCCATCGCGGATGAGCGGGGAGAAGTAGTTGGGTTTGGCGGGCGGGCCCTTGAGCCTGGCGGGCCGAAATACTTGAACAGCCCGGAAAGCCCCCTGTTCAGCAAAGGGAACGTTCTGTACGGTCTGCACTTGGCCCGCGGATCAATTCGGCGGACCAAAGACGTGATTCTCGTTGAAGGCTACATGGATGTGATCGCCCTGCACCAAGGGGGCCTGGAGAACGCGGTGGCCAGTTTAGGCACTGCCCTGACGGACAGACAAGGGGAGCTCCTGCGGCGACAAGCGGGGCGGGCATTCATTGCCTATGATGCAGATGCAGCCGGCAAGGCAGCTAGTCTGCGCAGCTTAAAAATGCTGGGAGAAAAAGGATTAGAGGTCCGGGTTGTCGAACTGCCCACGGGTGAGGATCCGGACAGCTTCGTCCGTGGTGAGGGCAAAGCTGGATTCGACAGGCTAATGGAAGAAGCCTTGCCCTTGATTCAATACCGACTCCGGCTGGCGATGGGGAAAGGGCCTTGGGATACGACGGCCCGGGTGGCAAGTATCCGACGGGCAGTGCATGTGCTAGCTGAAGTCGATAGTCCTGCCGAGCGGGAAGTCTACATGAAAGAAGTGGCAAGGCAGTTAGGCATATCCATCGCAGCTTTAGAGGCAGAAATCCAGCGATATGGGGCAAAAAAAGGCACTTTAAGCAGATACAGACATAAAATTAGTCGAAGTAGTTATAATAATAGGAGTGTCAGCCCTGGCGAAGATGCCCTCTCGGGGGCCGATTTGGTGGAGACGGAGCTTGTTAGGTTGTTGCTGGAGGAACCCCAATTGGTGCCCCGGGTCAAAGGGAGGGTGAGCCCTGCTGATTTTGGTCACCCGGCCCTGCGGAGCATAGTCGAGCTGATTTTTTCCAGGGCCGAGGAAGGGAAGGAGACAACTCCCCAGGATATTGCTGCCGAACAAATGGCGGCGGAGAGCGGCCTGTTGGCCCATCTCATCCGGGAAGATAACCTTGGTGGGGGAGAAGAGCTGGCGGATAAATGTATCCGACGGTTGAAAGAATACCGCTTGAGCGAGTCTTTGACAAGGTTGGAAGAGAAACTGGCCAGTCCGGGGAATTCGGCAGGTTTTTTGGGTTCTCTTTTGATTCAGTACAAGGATTTAAAGGACAGTATCGGGAACTATTAATTCAGTTCCACCTTTGGCGGAGTGGAAGGGGGGAGAAGGATGAGCCAGCAAGAATTGCCCAACATCGAGAGCCTTGAAGAGTTGATTAATAAAGGAAAAAAACAAGGCAACCTGAGTTATCGGGAGATCATGGATGCTCTCCAAGACGTCGATCTGACACCGGAGCAGATTGATGAGGTATACGAGCGTTTGACGAAGCTCGGCATCGATGTTATTGCGGATACTGGAGACGGCGAGGTCTTAGAGTCAGAAAACGGAACTAGCGTCGATAGCGTGGATCTCATGTTGTCCGAGGGGATAGGCCTCGATGATCCAGTGCGCATGTATCTGAAAGAAATTGGACGGATACCCCTTCTTACCGCCGAAGAAGAAGTGGAACTGGCCAAGAGGATTGAAGCCGGTGATATGGAAGCCAAGCGGGCTCTTGCCGAGGCTAATTTGCGCCTGGTGGTGAGTATTGCCAAGCGGTATGTGGGGCGAGGCATGCTGTTTCTCGACCTGATCCAAGAAGGCAATTTGGGACTCATCAAAGCCGTCGAGAAGTTCGATTACCGCAAAGGGTATAAGTTCAGTACTTATGCTACTTGGTGGATTCGGCAGGCTATCACCAGGTCCATTGCCGATCAGGCTCGGACAATTCGGATTCCGGTGCACATGGTGGAAACCATTAATAAACTGGTGAGGGTATCCAGACAGCTGGTCCAGACTCTCGGAAGGGATCCGACTCCCGAGGAAATCGCTGAGCATATGGATATGCCGGTGGAGCGGGTCCGGGAGATCATGAGGATAGCTCAGGAACCCGTATCACTCGAGACGCCCATTGGGGAAGAAGAGGATAGCCACTTGGGGGACTTTATTGAGGACCAAGATGCCCTCGCACCGGCAGATGCAGCTTCTTACGTCATGTTGAGGGAACAACTCGAAGAGGTCCTGGAGAGTCTGACTCCCCGGGAGGAGAAGGTGCTTCGCCTTCGGTTTGGTCTAGACGACGGTCGAGCAAGGACCCTAGAAGAAGTTGGGCAAGTCTTCGGTGTGACGCGGGAAAGGATCAGGCAGATTGAGGCCAAGGCCCTCCGCAAGCTGCGCCATCCCAGCCGGAGCAAGAAGTTGAAGGACTTCCTCGAGTAAGTCTTTGTCCTTGACTGCCCAACGAGGCTTAGCATATAATTATGTTGAACTATTCCTCGGTAGCTCAATGGTAGAGCACCCGGCTGTTAACCGGGTGGTTGCAGGTTCGAGTCCTGCCCGGGGAGCCAGGGCCCGTAGCTCAGGGGTAGAGCGGCGGACTCATAATCCGTTGGTCGCAGGTTCGAAACCTGCCGGGCCCACCA
>JAAYLE010000096.1 GCA_012522085.1 Bacillota bacterium
CCTTGTCGGGGAAAGTGCAGGTGACTTTGATGCCGGCCATTTCAATTTTCGCCCTGAACAGCTCCACCAAGTCTTTGAGCAAGGTGGTCAGATCCTCATCGACTTTGACCAAATCGGGTTTGTGCCTGGCCAAGGTGAAGGTGATCAGCGAGCTTAGCTGGTCGATCTCGGCGATGATCCGGGCATACAGATCCTTATTCTTCGCCGAGGTCTCCAGCATATTCTGTCCGAATTGGGCGATCGCCCGCAGGGCGGCCAGGACGTTTTTCGTCTCATGGCCCATCTTCCGAAGCTCCCGCGACTCGGTGTCTCGATAGAATTTAGACAAGGGGACAACTGCCGCCTCAGGGGGAGTAAGGACTAGGACTCTGTAGAAAAACAGCTGGGCGAGGAAGGACAGCCAGCAGCCAAGGATGCTTGATGGCCCAAGGTAGACGAAAGTCAGCTGGGATGCGGCCAGCAAAGCCGCCCCGATGAACAGATGGTCTTGGTCATGGTGGAAAAACTCAATCCCCAGGTGGACGAGGGCCGGGACGAGGAGGAGAAGATGGCAATTGTGCAAGGATGCATGTCGACACGACAGGAGCCCGACGGTTAGCAAGAGCCCTAGGCCGCAGGCCGCGAACCGGTCTTCTGGTTGGTAGGGCTTCGCCATCGCCGGCAGCGAAGCGGCCAGCAGAAAACCAGCTTGGAGCCAGTAGATGGCTGTGCTGTATCCCAACGGCCGGACGTAGCCGTAGTAGCTGGCAAAGCGGACCATGCGGAGGAACCCGGTCAGCAGGAAGCCAAGGCCCAAGATCATGCTGCGCCTGCTTCGATTATGATAATCCTTGTACCAGGTGACAGAGAAAATGGAAAAGGAGATGGCGATGCTGAGCAGCTCATTAGCCAGACTGCAGACGGGCATCCGCTCGATGGGGAGGGACAGGCTCTGATGGTTAAGGTGCAGATAAAGGGGGAGGCTGGCGATTAGGATCAACAAGCGGATCGGTCTATAAGAGCCCGTAACGGACCTTTCGACTCCCCTGGTCTTGCCGTCTCCATCCATGGCGCTTTCCCCCCGATGGGGTTGTGGGTGCTTCTGGTTAAACATAAGTAAAGCTTTATTCACAGTTTGCGCTAACATGTATTATATCATAAAATCTAACGGGTAGCACACAATTTCTAGGCCGACAGTTGACGGGGAGAGCCTGAGGGCGTACATTAATGGCAGCAGCTTAGGGGATGGGGTCATCCATGATGGTTTGCTCCGATGTGAGGCCGATGCCCCATCCCTTCCAGAGGGCATAGGAGGAACGATGGTGGAGGAGTTCATCCTGCTGGAGGAGATCGCCGATCGGATCATGGAGCACTGCCTTGCCTTTCCAGAGGAAGTCTGCGGCTTCCTAGGGGCCCTGCCGGGACGGATGGCCGATCGCATCTACCCGATCACCAATATTGCCCCGGAGCGGGAGCGGGATTACCTTATGGACCCGGAAGAGCAACTGGCGGCCTTTTTGGACATGGAACGGGAGGGGCGGGAGCTGGCGGCAATTTATCACTCCCATCC
>JAAYLE010000009.1 GCA_012522085.1 Bacillota bacterium
ACGAAGGATAAGATCGCTGCCGTTGCCGCCGCGGGCGTTGACTTCATCTCCGTCGGCGCCATCACCCACTCCAGCCGGGCCTTGGATGTGGCCTTGGATTTGGAGATCAGCGAAGGAGCCGCAGGATGACCGCGACTATCCCCGCCGACATGAGGGGGCCGTTGGGAATCCCTTGACAAAAGGCCACCCCGAGCAGGGAGCCGACGATGAGGCCGATCATGACCTCCGGCTCCACCTTCAAGAGGGCAACGCCCCTGGCGGCCAGGTGGGCGGAGATGGCGCCGACGATTAAGGCGATCAGCCCACCTGCAGTGGTGAGGGAACCCAAGATGCCTCCCAGCCCCACCTTCCCCGTTGCCAAGGGGAGCATGACGCCGATGAGCATTAGACAAATGCCGACGGGTAGACAGTGATGCTCAAGGAGTTCCAAGGCTGGCTGGATGCGGAAGACCGTCAGGAGCAGCAGGATGGTGCTGGCGATGGTGATGAGCTGGTGGCCGCCGATGGCTCCCACCATCAGCAGGGCAAATAGGATCCAGCTCTGTTCGGACACGGGCACCACCTCCAGTAGATTCTATGCCCGCATCACCATTTCATGCCAGTCATCCATCAGCCGGCCTGATCCGCAACCTCCGCCGCTTCCTCGAGGGCCTGGCTGTAGTAGGCCGGCAGCACAAACGCGGCCGCATGCAGCTCCGAGGTGTAGTAGCGCAGCTTCCAGTTCTCCGCTGGTTTGCGCCTGGGACTGCGGGGATCGTGCTTTTTCGAGGCCAGCATGAAGCTCCAAAGACCTGGGGAGTAGCTGGGGATGCTCGTCAGGTAAGGCCTGACGATGGGGTACAGCTTCGTGAAACTGCCGTAGACCTGCTTCACCAAGTCCATGTTGAAAAAGGGCGATTCGATCTGGGCGACAAGGATCCCGTCCTTTCTCAACGCTCCCCTCACATTCCGATAAAAATCATAGTTGAACAGCCCGACCGCTGGACCGAGAGGGTCGCAGGAGTCGACGATGACCACGTCATAAAGGTCTTTTGCCTCCTGGACGTGTTTGATCCCATCGGCGATGTGCACCTCCACGCGGGCATCGTCGAAGCCGACGGCAAGCTCCGGCAAATAGCGGCGCGATGCTTCGATCACTTGTGCATCGATCTCTACTAAGTGGGCTTCTTCGACCTCAGGATGCCGCAGCACCTCCCTCAGGGTGCCTCCGTCGCCGCCTCCGATGATCAGCACCCTTTTTGGCCCAGGGTGGGCAAACAAGGGTACGTGGGCGATCATCTCATGGTAAGCTGGCTCATCTCTGATGGTCGTTTGGATGACGCCATCCAACAGGAGCATGCGGCCGAACTGGGGACTGTCCACCACGGCCAAATCCTGATATTGTGACTTAGCCCGGTACAAGCAGCGTTCCACGCGATGCATCGTGAACAAATCCTTGTTTTCGCGGGCTTTAAGCCAAATTTCCATCATTTCAGCCCTCCTTGCCTTGCTCTTCTGTTACTTACACCATTAGACATCATGTCATTGATTCCTGCATGGAATTATACCCCCTCCCTTTTGCCGGAGGCACTTGTGGGAAAATTAAGAATTTTATTATACAAACTTCGACAGACAAGCCTGTCCCCCCTGTGTTAGAGTAAGCCTTGCCCGTTGATCTTGGCAGTGAAGGGTGGATGATGATGGCTGAACAGGTTGACATCGGCACCTACCAAGTCCTCACCCAGCCTTTGCAACGGCCCCCCAGCCTCGCCCCGACGTATCCGCGGGAGTCCCTTGCGGCCCTTGTCGGGGGGGCCTTGCGACGGGAGTTCTTCTTGAGCAGTATATGCGGGTTGATCCTTGGCCGCATCGCGCTTTTTGAAGGCCTCTCCCCCTTCGGCATCGCCTTTTACAGCACTTTGCTGATGATGGGGCAGAAGCGCCGGGCCTGGGGAGCACTAATGGGGGTCTTGCTAGCTCTCCTTACTTTGGGGAGGGCGCAAGAGCTCCTTTTTCATCTGGTCGTTTTCCTTGGGCTATACCTCCTCAACAAACGATCGGCCCTTTGGGTTATGCTGGTAGTAGGGGCGGCCAGACTTGGTCTTTCTTTTTTGGGGAGGGGGACTTGGCCGGTCGGCCTTGGCCTTGAGGCCCTGCTGGCAGCTTTGTTATGCGGGGTCTTCGGCCCCGTTGCCGCCTTGTGGGCCGGGGAGCGGCCGCGGGTTTTGTCTTCCCAGCAGCTAGCGGCGCTGGCCGTGTTCGCGGCCGGGTTAGTCGCTGGGCTGCACGGTTGGCAAGTGGGCGGCATCGCCCTCGATCGGGTGGCCGGCAAAGCCGCGGTGCTCGTCGGCGCCCAGGTGGGTGGGGGAGGCCTTGGCGCGGCCGTCGGGGTGACGGTCGGCGCCTTGGCCGCAATATCCTCCGCCGGGGGCCCCCAGCTACTCGGTCTCCTGGCCTTAGGGGGGCTCCTTGCCGGTTTAGGCCAGCGCCTCGGCAAACCCGGCACCGCGGTGGGCTTTCTCCTTGGGCTTTTCATCTTGTCCGCCCAGATTCCCGTTGAAGAACTGCTCCTTGACACCTTGAAGCACACGGGACTGGCGCTGCTGCTCTTTTTCCTCCTGCCCGGGGTCTACCTGCAAGGAGCAGCGCAAATGGTTCCCGGCACAACTCAGCAGCTCCGCTCCCAGCGAAGGCAGGAGGAGAGGTTTCAACGCACCTTGGCCCAAAAGCTCGCGGATGTCAGCTGTATGTTTGCTGATCTCTCGGACAAGTGTCTCATCTGGCCTTCGGAAGAGACAAGTCCCATGGATTCCTTCCTGGAACGTCTCGGGGAGAAAGCATGCTGCCGCTGTCCCGCCTACAACAGGTGCTGGGATGAAAGCTTTCTGCAAAACTACTGGGATCTGATCGCCATCCTGGCGGCCTTGGAAAAGCCGGGGACCAAGATGCCAAAGACGAACTTGGAGGGCCGCTGCATCCGGCGGGGTGCTTTCCTGGAAGCCATCGGGGAAGTGCTAGAGACGATCCGCCTGGAAGAGCATTGGCGACAGAGGCTCAAAGAGGGTCAGCGGCTGATCGCCGGACAGCTGGAGGGCGTTGCCGAAATCATGGGGTCCCTGGCGAGTCAGCTGGAGATTCAAGTTGACTACGCGGAAGAGGCCGAGATAGGCCTTGCTCAAAGACTAGCCGGGGCCAGGGTGAACTGCTCCGATGTGATGGTCCGGCGGCTTGGCGACGGGCTCCTCGAGGTCGTCATCCAGAAGTCCCCCTGTCGGGGGAGGGAAAGCCTTTGCGGCGCGCGGATACCAGATTTGGTCACCCGCCAGCTGGGCAGGACTTACGTCCTCAAAAGACAAGGGCCTTGCCCGCGCCAGACCGGAACCTCCCTTTGTGAATTGACTTTGCTTCCCAGGGAGGAATACAGCCTTGGGGTCCAGGTGCTGACGGTGGCCAAGGATGGCAAGACGGTATCCGGGGATCACCACGGGCAAGTGGAGCTTGCGGGGGGCAAGACCGCGATCATCTTGAGCGATGGGATGGGTGCCGGCTCCGCCGCGGCCTTGGAGAGCGTGACGACCGTTTCCCTGCTCACCAGGATGCTCGAGGCCGGCTTTGATCATCGCTATGCTCTGCGGTTGGTGAATACCATGCT
>JAAYLE010000097.1 GCA_012522085.1 Bacillota bacterium
ATCTGCATGTACTTCCTTCTATTAGCGGTTCTTTCAAGCATTTCCATCACCATCTACATCTTACCACGAAGCAAAAACCTCCGCGACCCCTTAATCAGGGAGAACGCGGAGGTTTTTCGACAGTCTGCGGTGAAAGCCGGGGTTCTCCCCGGCTTTCACCTTATTCACTGGTCTGGATCAAGTCCTCAAGCACGCGGCCCATTTGCTCCAACTGTTGGATAAGCTCCTGCATCTTGACATCGGCGTTTTTCTGATTGCTAGTGACTATGTTGGTGTGATTGACGACTTCCTTCGACTGCGCCAACGATTGCGCGAAGGCAGTTTCGATATCCCCCAGGATCTTGGCAATGCGCCTGGCGGAGCCGATGGCCTCCTCGGCAAGGCTCCGGATGCTGTCGGCGACCACGGAAAAACCGCGGCCGTGTTCGCCGGCCCTGGCGGCTTCGATGGCCGCGTTCAGTCCCAACAGCTTCGTCTGGTCGGCAATGTTGCCGATGAAATCGAGGATTTCCCCTGTCTCCTCCAGGCGGGTCCGGCTAGTTAGAGCTAGTTCCTGAAGGTTATTGGCAGCTTCCAGTAGTCTGTTCAAATTATCCTCTCGACTCGCCGCGGATTCCCGGTTAGTCGCTACTAGCTGGCTAGTAACCTGGGCTAGGTTGCCCACCTGTTCTTCTAGGGTGTTGATGACCCGTTCTTTAGACCTGACGATGGACATCATCAACAAAGCGGCATCAGAATCGACAACTGTCGTCTCAGGGCCCGCCAACTCATGAATCCGTTGCCGAACGGCCTCAACCCCCGTGGCTTCAATGACGATTTGTTTGCCCGGTGCTTTCACCAATTCTTCCATATTGGTGGTTGCGCGAATCCGGTTGCTCCGCGCAAGGCGCAATGCGGGAGCCTGTGGATTGATGTCGGCAACGCCGACAATTTCAATACCAGGAACTTGCAGCAGGGTCTTGAGGATTACGAATCCGCCCTGCCCCCCACCAATGATTGCAACTCGCAGCACAGTGTCGCCCCCCCAAAGGACCAGTTATAGAAAGAGGTTTCACCAGATTTTGCACAATTCCTGTCCAACTAGCCAATGTTCTCAAAAACGGATTGTCCGAATATTAGTCTCCACGAACGTCCTTCTACCAGGCAACTGGGGCTATGATGGAACCAGAGTTGTTTGTGATGAAGCACTCGAAGCTCTGCAGGGAAAGAGGGGTTGGCGTCTAAACTAAGGAGTAGAATTATGCGTCTTGATGGGGACGCTTCTTAAGGAGGAGTCAAGGGTGCGCATCAATCACGTCAAGAGGCATCTGAAGGCCGGCAAACCAAGCATTGGAGCATGGCTCCTTGTCCCCGAACCTCTGATTGCGGAACATGTGGCTCGTCTCGGTTTCGATTGGATTGCGGTGGATATGGAACACAGTCCGGTGTGCATTGAGAGCCTCGCCCACGTTTTTATGGCCATGGTTCCGGCTCCGGTAGCGCCCATGGTCCGTCTTCCTTGGAATACTGGGGAGAATATCAAACGTGTCTTAGATGCCGGGGCCTGGGGAATCATCGTCCCGATGGTCAACAACCGGGCGCAAGCGGAAGCTGTGGTGGAGGCTGCCAAGTACCCAACGACAGGCGCTCGCAGCCTAGGCAGCGGCCGCTATCTCATCAGCTTCGATGCGGACCAGGAGACCTACATCGAACGGGCCAATGAGGAGATCTTGGTGGTCGTTCAGGCTGAGCATATCGATGCGGTGGAAAACGCGGAGGAAATCCTCAGCGTCCCCGGGATCGACGCCTGTTTTATCGGGCCTTGGGACTTGATGGCGTCGATGGGCATCAACCCGGCTAGGGCTAAGGATGAGCCCCGGGTGGATGAAGCAATCGAACATGTTCGCCAGACAGCCGTCAAGTACGGGGTTGCGCCTGGGATCCACGTGCCCAACGCCCAGGCGGCCAATAGGAGGATAGAGGAAGGCTTCCAGTTCATTGCCTTGGGCACAGAGCTGGCGATGATGCTCGCCGGACTAAAAGGTCAGTTGTCGCAAGTCAACTGGTAGTCGGGACAAGTAGGCCTCCCGAAGACCCTTGACAAGGAGAAAGCAGCTGTGATTCGATCAAACAAGATAAGTTGTTCGTCAGGAGGGGAGGGGGTGGGTTGTGATCTTGCGCAATAAACGGGTCATCCTGGGCGTTACTGGCAGCATCTCGGCTTACAAGGCGGTGGATCTAGCCAGTCAACTGATGCGTGCAGGGGCCTATGTCGACGTTGTGATGACGGATGGTGCGCGGCGATTTGTGCAACCCTTGACTTTCCAAAGCATCACCGGTCGGCAGGTCTACACGGAAATGTTCACCGATGACCCTAGGATAACGTTGGCACAAATGCAATTGGCGAGGGAAGCGGACATAATCGTAGTGGCTCCGGCAACGGCCAACTTCGTGGCTAAACTGGCGGGGGGACTAGCCGATGATTTTCTCAGCTGTCTCATCTTAGCTTCGAGGGCGCCATTGGTGATCGCCCCGGCGATGACCTCATTGATGTATGAGAATCCTCAAACCCAAGAGAATCTTGGTCGTCTGCGAAGACGAGGTGTAGTTGAGGTTCCTCCCGAATGGGGCTACTTGATGGGAGGCTATCGGGGCAGAGGCCGTCTGGCGGCTAACGAGACAATCGTGGATACCCTGCGGCAGGTCCTTGGCCGCAATGGTGAACTATCCCGGGTAAAGATAGTCGTGACGGCCGGAGGCACCCGGGAGCCGGTCGATCGGGTCCACTTCCTCGGCAGCTATTCCACTGGGAAGATGGGTTTTGCCCTTGCCCGGGAAGCCAGGGACCAAGGGGCCGATGTGACGCTGATCAGTACTCCCACCAACCTGTTGGCGCCGGTGGGTGTCAAGCAGATTGAGGTGAATACGGCCCAAGAGATGCTCGCTGCCGTTCGCAAGGAAGTTGAGGGGGCAGGAGTGCTGATCATGGCCGCCGATGTGGCGGACTATCGACCGGCAAGGGTCGAGACAGACAAGATCCGGGAGGGTGAAAAGGCCAGCCTGGCCTTGGTCAAGAACCCCGACATCCTCATGGAAGTGAAGGAGCCGGTAATCAAGGTGGGTTTCGCCACCGAGTCCAGCAACTTCAAGGACGCGGCGGCTGTCAAGCTAACACGCAAAGGATTGGATCTCATTGTCGCCCGTCAGCTGGAGGGCTATTACGGCGAAGATGCGGATTCCTCTCAGGTGAGCATTATCGCCAAAGATGGGAGCGTCACCGATCTGCCCCTCCAGTCAATCGAACGTATAGCCCGTGAAGTACTGCGGAAAGTGTCCGTTCTCTTGAAGCCTTATCCCAGGTGACACGGAAAAAGCCCAACTAATAGCGGTTGGGCTTTTTCCTTCGGCTGTTTGCGACCTGAGGCTAGTCCACATTATGGCAGGAGTTTCCTTTCTATCTGTGTAATGTTAAGCCATAACTGTCTTACCGACTGAAGGAGGTTAAGTCTTTGGCGACGGCACCTTTTGGCAACAATCCAGAGAAGGTTAAGAACTATGAAGCGTTCTGGGAATTGGCTGATGTAAAGCGGCCATTGGTGGGCTTCTCGTTGAAGAGCTGGTTTCCGCTGATGGAGTTTGAGGCTAGTGCCAAGTGGCAGGACTATGACTACCTAACCCCGGAAATGATCGAACCAGAGGCTTTTGTTGACGACCAAGAAAGACTCCTTCGGGAAGGCGAAGAGATCGACGATGATATCTTTCGAGGGGCATCTCCATCCCAGGCAGTTCCCTGGCTTTGCGCCATGTTGGGCAGCCCTTTGCGGATTTTGCCGGAGAGCATCCTTGGCGAAGACATGGACTTGGAATGGGATGAAATAGAGGACCTGGAGCTGGATAAAGATAACCCCTGGCTGCAGAAGTACATCGAATTCACTAAGGTGCTGGTCGAAAGCTCGGCGGGGCGATATCCGGTCAGCCATGGCACCCTAGTTGGTCCATCGGACTTGGCAGGAGTGCTGCGGGGTCGAAACAGGAATATCTTCGACATGTACGATGAACCCGAGAAGACCAGTGAGCTGCTTTGGAAGACGGCTCGGATTTTCCGGGATGTCTTGGAGGAACAGCGCAAGCATATGCCGACCTTCCTTGGCGGCTACTTCGATGCCCAGTATCAGCTGTGGTGCCCCGGACCGACCATCAGGATGCAGGAAGACGCATCGGGACTGTTCTCTCCGGAACTCTATCGCCGTTTTCTCCAACCAGTCGATCGGTGGCTGGCCAGCCAGTATTCCCACAACTTCATCCATCTCCACTCCACCTCCATGCATATCCTCGACTGCTTCCTGGAGATCGAGGAGCTGCGCTGCTTCGAGGTCAACAACGACGTCTCCGGGCCGCCCATTGAGACGATGGTGCCCTACTTTCAAGCTATCCAGGGAGCAAAGCGGCCCTTGTTGATCCGGGGCTCTTTCACCCCGGACGAGCTGCGCTTGCTCATGGATTCCTTGTCCCCCAGAGGACTCTACCTATACATCATGGTGGAGAGCATGGAAGAGATCGAACAGCTGCGACCTATTGTCGGCATGTAGACCCTGGGGACCGTTGGTCCCCAGGACAGGATTGGGGAGAGAACTAAGAAGAAGGGAGAGTTTTTGCCGCAGGCCATTGCCAAAGTAATCCTTGAGACCTTTGGTGATGGCTTTAGCAATGGCTTCGGCCCCCTTCGGGGATAGCATGAACTCCCGGTCTCTAGCGTTGGAGATGAAGCCTACTTCAATGATGACCGTGGGAATCGGGCTGCGCCGGAGGAGAAAGAAATCATCAGGAATTACATCGGGCTGAGCCCGGCCCGGGAGCAAGGTCCCCAAGTGGGCCTGGATGGCCAGGGCTAGTCGCTTGCTGGCCGGTGAGTGGGTCTGATAGAGGGTGGCTGACCCCCTGGCCGATGATGACCGGTACTTATTCGTATGAATGCTCAGGAAGACATCGGCCTGGTGTTGTGATGCGATGATCAATCGAGTCCGCAAGCCGAGTCGATAGGGGGGAGGGATCCTGGTGCCTTGGGCGACGGCCCGATCGAGGGGGTGGGTCTTGCGCCCCGCCTGTCGATCTTGCAAATACTCTTCTTTGCTGATGGCGATCTCCCTTTCCACACTAATCCCATCAAACAGGTCCGTATCGCTTTCGCGCGTCAACACTACCGTTGCTCCCTGGGACTGGAGCTCCCTTGCTAGGACTTGGCTGAGGTACAGGGTGATGCTCTTCTCCCGCAGATTGCCATGGGAGCTGCCGCCATCGATGCCCCCGTGGCCTGGATCGACAGCAATCACCTTGCCCGCCAAAGGATTTGTGCCCATGACGGGCAAAAAGGCGAAGGAACCCGTTGCTAGTACGATGATGGTTAGCACCAGGAGAAGGCCTAACACGCACTGACGGCGGGTAAGGATCACAATGACTAGGGCCCGGCGCGCCATTTTCCCACCACCCTGCCTGCTGGTACACTTCAAACTATATGTTGCCGGGTGTGGATGATTGCCCGATTGGCAGGAATCACCGCAAGAAACATATGGAAGAGGCAGCCTGGGCAAGACTAGAACAAGGAGGTGTGGCACTGGAACATGGATCGTGTCAGGCTTGAATACAAAAGCGTCTTAGGGTTTGTTGCGGAAGAGGAAATCCGCCGTCAAGGGGAAGCCGTCCTGCTGGCCCACAAACGCCTCCATGCCAAAGGGGGGGAGGCGCTGGGATGGGTCGATCTCCCCGTCAGAAGGGACCTTCAGCAGCTCGATGAGGTGATCGGGGCGGCTGACCAGATCCGCTCCCATTCCCAGGCCTTCCTCGTCATCGGCATTGGCGGCTCCTATTTGGGCGCTAGGGCTGGGATCCAGATGCTCAGCCATTCCTTCTGTGAAGTCCACTACTCCTCGGGACCGGCCATTTACTTTGCGGGGCACAATGCCAGCTCCACCTACATGGCCGACCTGTTGGACCTCCTTGATGATCGCGACATATCCATCAACGTCATCTCCAAGTCGGGAACAACCACCGAACCGGCGATCGCCTTCCGCATCCTGAGGGAGTACATGGAACGGCGCTATGGGAAAAGGATGGCCAAAGAAAGGATCTTTGTCACCACCGACGGGAAAAAGGGGGCGTTGAAGAAGCTAGCCGATGAAGAGGGTTATACCAGCTTCGTCATCCCCGCAGATGTGGGAGGAAGGTACTCGGTCCTCACCCCTGTGGGCCTGTTGCCCATGGCCGTTGCCGGGCTGGATGTTGAGGAAATCATCCGGGGGGCTGCCGATGCCCATGCGCGCCTTGGGTCGTCGGATTTGGCGAAGAATGATTGTTATCGGTATGCGGTCCTGCGCTATCTTCTCTACCAAAAGGGCAAGGCCGTCGAACTGCTTGTTAGTTACGAACCCTGCCTCCAGTATTTCGCCGAATGGTGGAAACAGTTGTTTGGCGAGAGCGAAGGGAAGGAGGGCAAAGGCATTTTCCCCGCTTCTTGCCTGTATACGACGGATCTCCACTCCCTCGGGCAGTACGTCCAAGAAGGGCGACGGATCCTGTTTGAGACGGTCATCGACATTGAGCGGCCCCGCCGCGAGGTGCAGATCCCGGAAGACTCCGCTGACCGGGACGGACTAAACTACCTGGCTGGCAAGACGATGGACTATGTCAATCGGCAGGCCTTGCTTGGCACTTTGCTGGCCCATACCGATGGGGGCGTCCCGAATCTGATCCTTAAGGTGCCGCAACTCTCTCCCTATCATTGCGGAGAGCTTTTCTACTTCTTCCAGAAAGCCTGTGGGCTAAGCGGGTATCTACTAGGCGTGAACCCCTTCGACCAGCCTGGGGTGGAAGCCTACAAGAAAAACATGTTTGCCCTGCTTGGCAAACCGGAACTAGCCCAGCGAAGGCAGGAATTACAAGGGAGACTGGAGGATTTGACCCCTTAATAACGAAACGAGCAAACAGGCATCTCA
This sequence comes from Bacillota bacterium, assembly GCA_012522085.1. GTDB lineage: Bacteria > Bacillota > Limnochordia > JAAZLZ01 > JAAZLZ01 > JAAZLZ01. The sequence continues at coordinate 6,969 of JAAYLE010000097.1, forward strand.
AAAGGGGGTCAGGCATGTATGACGGGAAGGGAACGGGTGCTTGCTGCTTTAAATCGGCAGGAGCCGGACAAGGTGCCCTGGATCGAGACTTATGTTCACGATGAGATGGTGGAAAAGCTGGTAGGGCAGCTAGTTGATGTGCCCCGGCAGGTGCGAATTAATCCAGCGGTCTACGAAGTGCTGCCTTTGGACAATCTGAATTACAACTTCAAAGCCCCGGATTTTGCTGAGATTAGGGTAATCGACGGAATTGACTATGTGGGGCAGGGACTCATCAGGTCGAGGGCGGATCTAGACAAGATTCGTCTGCCCGATCCCACTAAGGATGAATTTTATCGACCTGCCCGCGAGTACTTGGACAAATACGGCGGCCAGCTGGCAGCTATGGCCAACTTTCGCAGCGGCCCGGCCAACACTTATCTCAGCATGGGGATGGACGTCTTCTCCTATGCTCTCTACGATGATCCGAGCTTTGTGGAAACGATTCTCGACCTCTTCGCCGATTGGTATGCGGAAGTTGCGGGCAATCTGGGCCGATTGGGATTTGATTTCGCCGTTATCGCTGAAGACTTGGCGGACAAGTCGGGCCCCATTTTCTCGCCGGCGGTAGTCAGGGAGTTTTTCCTTCCCAGGATGAAACGAGTCGTCGACCGTCTGGAGATCCCCTGGATCTGGCACAGCGACGGCAATGTGGGCCCCCTTCTTGATGACATGCTCACCTTGGGAATGGCGGGTATTGGTCACCTGGAGCCGCCGGTCAACGATGTGGTGCGGTACAAAGAGGAATATGGGGACCGGATTGCCTTTCTGGGCAATATCGATCTACATTATACCTTGACCAGGGGCACCCCGACGGAAGTTGAGGAAGAGGTCCGGGAGCGGATAGGTCAGCTCGGTCCTGGGGGCGGCTACCTATTGGCCAGCTCCAATGGCCTTACCGCCTACTGCAAACCGGAGAACCTGCTGGCTATGCGGGATGCCCGGGAGAAATACGGATATTACCCGTTATGACGCTGAGAAGGGGACCTTAGAGGTCCCCTTAAGTCTAGTACCAGCGGGTGATGACGACTTTTCGTTCAGTAAAGAAGTTGAAGGCATCCCGCCCTTGCGCGTGGAGATCGCCAAAGAAGGAGTCTTTCATGCCGCTAAAGGGGAAGAAGGCCATCGGGGCGGCAACACCGATATTGATGCCGATGTTGCCGCACCTTACCGTGTACTGGAACGTGCGAGCGGCTTTGCCGCTCCTGGTGAAAATGGATGCCGCATTACCAAAGGGACAATGATCGATGATTCCCATAGCCTCTTCGAGGCTCGCAACAGGGATGATCGCACCTACCGGTCCGAAGATTTCCTCCCGGGCGATGGTCATCTGGGGATCTACCCCATCGAAGATGGTGGGCCCGACGTAGAATCCTTCAGGATAGTCTGGCACCTCGACCTGCCGTCCGTCCAGAATCAACTTTGCTCCTTCCGCAATGCCTTTCTCGATGTAGCTTAGGATCCGTTCCCGGTGGCTCTTGGAGATCACCGGCCCCATATCGATTGATTCATCGAGGCCGTATCCGACTTTCAGCTTCGCCGCTGCGGCGGTGAACTTATCCTTCAGTGGCTCATAAACATCACCGACGGCCAAGAGAACTGAGCCTGCTAGACACCTTTGCCCGGCGGAGCCGAAAAAGGAGCTGAGCAAGTTAGGGACAGTCTGCTCCAAATCCGCATCAGGCATGACCACGATGAAGTTCTTAGCCCCGCCCTGGCATTGGACGCGCTTGCCGCCTTCGCTGGCCCGGCGGTAGATGTATCTGGCCACCGGCGTCGAACCGACGAAGGAGACTCCGACCACTTTGGGATTGTCCAATAGCGCGTCAACCGCCTCCTTGTCCCCGTTGACCAAGTTGACCACACCTGGCGGGAAGCCGGCGGCTTCAACTAGGGACATTATATGCTGCATGCTGATAGGCACTTGCTCCGAGGGCTTGATAACGACGGTATTCCCACAGCCGACGGCGAACGGGAGGAACCAAAAGGGCACCATCAAGGGGAAGTTGTAAGGTGCGACGACGGCAAAAACGCCGAGGGGCTGCCGAAGACAATACTCATCGATGCCCGCGGCTACGTCTTCCAAGTTGTAGCCCATCATCAAAGAAGGGATGCCCGTTGCAACTTCTACTGCCTCAATGGCCCGGCGCACTTCACCCCTTGCATCACCGATGGTTTTGCCATGTTCCTGAACGATGATCCGGGCCAAGTCCTCGCGGTTCTCCTCCAACAGCTCCCGGAGGGCCATTAGCTTTCGCGCCCTGTCGATCGGAGGGGTTGTCCGCCATTGCCAAAAGGCATCCTGAGCAGCTTCGACTGCCCTGTCCACCTCCTCTTTGGTGGACAAGGGTACGGTCCCGATGCTTCCGCCAGTGGATGGATTCACCACCGTCAACTTGCGGGCCGAATCGGATGCCACCCACTGGCCATTGATGTAGTTATTCATTCGTCCGTAGTCTCCCTTGACTTCGGGCAGGACAGTCATCTTATGACACTCCTTTTGTTAGGATTTGGGCGGTGAATAAAAAACAACCAACAGCTACATAATACAATGGATATAGTAGATTATCCTGCCTTAGGAGGGTTGACGCCATGGTGCGCAAGCTGTCCGTCCGAAAGGGCAAGAACTTTGTCGTCAGGCAGCTCACCGAGGAGCCTTGTCGGGACCTGAGCCGCCACCTCAGTGCTGAGAGGAAACCTCCTGCCCACATGAGGAAGGAAAACCAAATGAAGGGAGAGTAGGTGTTGGTGGGAGGTGACCAACATGCTGGACAAGGTGCGCGGTGGTCTTTTCGGCGTAGCTGTTGGTGATGCTTTGGGAGCGACTTTTGAATTTATGACCAGGGAAGAGATCCTCTCCCGCCACGGGTCAAAGCGGGAGATGGTTGGCGGGGGCTGGCTGGGGCTGAAGCCGGGGGAAGTGACCGATGATACGGAGATGACCCTATGCGTCGCCCGGGGAATCATCGCCAGTCCCCAGGACCCCGTTGAGGAAATCGGCCGTCAATTCATGTCCTGGTACCAGACCGATCCCAAAGATGTGGGCTCAACCATCAGAACGGCCCTCGGTGCTTATACCGAGACCGGCGATTGGGAGAAGGCCCGGGCCATCACCTGGGAGCGGCATGGGGGAAAAGTGGCCGGAAACGGCTGTTTGATGCGCACCCTTCCCTTCAGCTTCGTCTACTTCCAGTCGCCGGACCTGCTCGGCAAATTCTCCCGGGAAACAGCCTTCCTTACTCATCCCGATCCGTTAGCAGCTGAGGCCTGCCATTTCTACAATGTGTTGGCTGTCGGGCTTCTTTTGGGCGAGGAGCCATGGTCAGCCTTCAAGAAAGCTAGGAGCCTCCTCCAACACGAAGAGCTTGCCAGACGTTTGGATTCTTGGCCATCCCTCGCTGTCCAAGATCTGCGGCCGACGGGGTATGTGGTGGACAGTCTCGAAGCCGCCTTATGGTGTTTCTTCAACGGGGAAAACATCATCGAGGCCATCGAAAGCGCCGTCAATTTAGGAGGCGATGCGGACACTGTCGCCGCCATCTGCGGAGGACTTGCCGGCACCTACTGGGGCTGGTCCGCCCTGCCGGATGGTTGGAAGTCTCGCCTGCTGATCAAGGAAGAGCTAGAACAACTGGCCGCTGCCCTGCTTCAGGCAAGTGGCCAAGTATCCTAGTCAAGAAGGGACAAGGGTATCTTAAAGGCGGGGATCCCGGTCGCATAAGGGGCGATCTCGTATAGGCCGTAGTATACGACTAGTTGATCCCCTTCAATATAGAAGTCTTCTTCATCGGGAAGGGTGGTTAGGTTCAAGCTGTCAGGAAAATAGTTTTCCGGAGCAGCCGCGATCTGCTCCCGGATTGCCTTCAAGAGCATCTCCCGCCGGTTCTCGTCGGGGAGCAAGTCGGCTAGTGTGAGGAGTCTGCCAGACGCGAGGTCGAGATTGATGCTCTCGATGAAAGACAGACCATGGGCTCCCCCAGTGTATTGGTAAAAGGTGACGGCTACGCTCAAGGTGCTCTGATTGCCGAAGACTTCGAAGTGAGTATATGCTTGATACTGCCGCTCAACTTCTTTCGCGGCCAGCTGTGCTTCCGACGCAAGTTCGGCGGCAAAGGCCATGATCCTGTCTTCAAGCTGCCGATTGAGCCTCTCCTGCAAAGCACTGTCTGCCATCCCTTCGATGACCGGAATGGATAGATCCATCGTAATGAATTCAAGCTCTTCCCTGACGGCCTTGGAGACAACCTGCACTGGCAGGCACTCTTCGGCAAAATGACCCTGAGCCGTCCCAAAGGCTGCAAGGATGATCGTCAGGGATGCTAACAACCTGGTCCAGTTTGGCATGACGGCGCCTCCTCACGGCAGCTGTTTTCTCCTTTAGGATCCTCCCCGTCGATTCTATCACACAAAGACGTCCAAGACGATGTTCAGGACGAATCTTCCTGCATCCTGCACGCTGCTCGGAGAAGTGTATTCCTCCATACTGACATTTTCACAGACCAGCTGTACCCTGACAATATCACAGACCAACAGCACAAGAATAAATATGTGGTTGACAGTGTAAGACCCTATGTGGTAACCTGATTGTAAATTATTCCCCGATTGTCAGAGACATGTGGCACGCAAGGGCCGATTAGCATATCCTTGAGGTACGGCACGATAAGCTTGATTCGGAGAGCGGTGATTATGCGGCGGCGGTCGTATTATCCCGCTCTTAGATGCATAAACATACGGATAATTTGAAGCTTATGCGTGGAAAGGAAGGTACGATAAGTGGAGCTAGGTCTGTGTGAGCTTCAGGAGCGCATTAACCAGCGACGGAACGTTCATCGGAACCTCCCCCCAGCCCGCTTGATAGAGATAGCGTTAGCCAAGGGAGAGGGGATCCTGACCAACAATGGCGCCCTTCGGGTCACCACGGGTAAATATACGGGTCGCTCCCCGAACGACCGGTTCATCGTCGATGAGGAACAGGTCAGTCCTGACATCTGGTGGGGATCGGTGAACCGTCCCTTTTCACCCGAGGCTTTTGATCGGTTGTGCCAGAGGGTGTTGGAGTACCTTGGCGATAAGACGCTCTACGTTTTCGATGGCTATCTTGGGGCCGACCCGGCCTACCGACTATCGGTGCGCATCATCAATGAAAAGGCTTCCCAGAATTTATTCGCTAATCAATTATTCCTCCACCCCACTACAGATGAGCTCCTTCAGCACGAACCAGAATTCACCGTTATCGCCGCTCCTGGGTTTCAAGCGGTTCCCGAGCGGGATGGGACCCGTTCCGAAGCCTTTGTGCTCATCAGTCTGGCCCGTCGACTGGTACTTATTGGCGGCACCCACTACTGCGGCGAAATCAAAAAGTCCATGTTCAGCATCATGAACTATCTGTTGCCCGCTCGAGGCGTGCTGCCGATGCATTGCTCCGCCAATGAAGGACCCGATGGGGATGTAGCCCTGTTTTTCGGTCTTTCCGGCACGGGCAAGACCACCCTTTCGGCCAGTCCGCAACGTCGCCTGATCGGTGACGATGAACATGGCTGGTCCCAGGATGGGGTCTTCAATTTCGAGGGCGGCTGTTATGCTAAGTGCATCAATCTCAGTGCCGAGTATGAACCACAGATCTGGGCGGCAATCCGTTTTGGAGCGCTTGTGGAAAATGTAGTGACCGATGATGGGCGGATGATCCGCTTTGAAGACGGCTCCCTGACGGAAAACACCAGAGCCTCATATCCTCTTAGCTTCATCCCTGGAGCCGTTCCATCGGGTTGTGGCGAGCACCCGCGAACCATCATTTTCCTCACGGCCGATGCCTTCGGGGTCCTGCCGCCGATTGCTAAGCTGACTCGGGAACAGGCCATGTATCATTTCCTATCTGGCTATACCAGCAAGCTGGCGGGGACGGAAAGGGGAGTACGGCAGCCAGAGGCCACCTTTTCCCCTTGCTTCGGTGCGCCATTCCTGCCCCGGCATCCCTTGGTGTACGCGGAACTCTTGGGCAAGCGGATCCAGGAGCATAATACAGCCGTTTATCTTGTCAATACCGGATGGAGCGGTGGTCCGTACGGAGTCGGAAGCAGGATCAACTTGCATTACACCCGGAGCATGGTTAATGCCGTCTTGCGGAACGAATTGGAATTTGGCCATGAAATCGATCCCGTGTTTAAGCTAGCCTTGCCTAAGGCTTGTCCGGGAGTGCCGATGGATATCCTCAACCCCCGCAAGACATGGGCCGACCCGGCGGCTTACGATGAGCAGGCCCGCAAGCTTGCCCATCTGTTCCGGGAAAACTTTAATAAGTTCAGCGAAGCCCCCAGGGCCTTAGCGGCGGCCCAACCCTTGTGATTACCCAGGTATTTCCTGCTCCTTCATTGTAGTAGGTTCATGCAAACAGACAAATAATACCGCCCGAAAGGGGGGTCGATGCATGCCCGGAAAGAAGGAGCGGGGGCGGACGTCTAAACGCCTCCAGGGAGAAGGACAAGAGGTGGCTGAGGAACTGCAGCCCGGGGGAGCCGCTGGCGCGACTTCGGTGCGGCGCCGGTCGCCAGAACTAGGGGCCGAACCGAAAAAGAAATAAGGAAGTGAGGGGGGGCAGCCCCCCTTTCTTGTATTCTTTAACATGCAGGGCAGGAAGGGAAGCCCTAACATTTGTCGAAGCATAGGCCTGTATTGTCTTACTGGAGGTGTACTTATTGACAAAAGCGGAACTACTGCGTTTGGTTGATGAAGTTTCAGAACTAGCCGAAAGCAAGGAGAACAAGGAACTCCAAGCGTGGTGGGATGCCAGAGAGCCGGGTCGATTTCTATATCAGATCGATCCGACAATCGGCATGTGGTCGGACATCTTGGACTTTTCCTTGTTAGAACACTATTCCGATCCGATTGCTTATGCGGGCAACGTATTGCGCATTGCCTTGTATCGGTTCAAAGAATTCGGCGATGTTCCCCTGGCGAAATCCATTACCCTCGGCTTCGACGCTCCCTTTGAGTCCACCCTGTTTGGCATGGAGTGGATTCTGAGCGAGCACATTGAACCGTGGCTTGGGCGAGAGCCGGCCATCGCTAATAAAGAAGACCTCGATAAGATCGGCATGCCCGACTTTTACAAGAGCGGTTTGATGCCCCTTGCCCACCGCTACTATGAAGAGCTGCGCGGGGTTTTGCCTGAGGATTTTGAGGTCGTCTTCCCCAACTGGCGGCGCAGTCAGTTTGGTGTAGCCTGGCATATCCGCGGACACAACGACCTGCTCATGGACATGATCGATGATCAGGAGTTTTTCCACAAACTCATGAGCTATCTGACCGATGTGGCCATGGACTACTGTCAGAAGCGGGCGGATTTCCTGGGCAAGGAAGTTGAACCGACATGGCTGGGCAACGATGAGGTCAACTGTCCCACCGTCTCCCCAGGCATGTATGAAAACTTGATTCTGCCCTATGAAATAAAGCTGGCTGAGTTCCTGGGCGGTCTTACTAACTGGCATAGCTGCGGCGACACCACGCCTTTGGTGCACTTGATCGACCGGATCCCAGGCTTGCAGACTGGCTACTGCGGCCCATGGAACGACATGAGGAAGACGGTGGAGGTTCTAGGCAAGAACAACCGACCTGTTTACATTGGACTAAACATCGTTGACGATGTCTTGGAGGCCGACGGCAAGGCCCAAGACAAGAAGATCCAGCAGATCAAAGAAACCTGCGCCGACGTTGTCTACTGGGTCCGCATGGGTCCGATGGGGACATTGAATGGACCGGAAGGGGACCTGCCTAAGATCAAGGAATGGGTTGCACGGGCTCAGCGGGCGAACCCCGACTACCCAGTGCGCAGGCAGCATCAACTCGGAGGTTGACGATGGAATACATTAGCACCCGGGGGATGAGTCCGACGACTTCATCAGCCGGGGCTATTAGAACGGGAATGGCCCCCGATGGGGGCCTTTACATACCAACTAGCATCCCGACTTGGAGGGGGCCGGAGCCGCTGTCTGCCGCTGCCTACCAAGGGCGGGCCGCGTGGTTGTTGGCAGAGTTCCTGACCGACTACACCCCAGGGGAAATAACTGGCTCTGCTGCTGCCGCCTACAGCTCCGAGAAGTTCCCGGAGGCCGTTGCCCCTGTGCGAACATTGACTCCGTCAATCCATGTGTTGGAGCTTTGGCATGGTCCAACCAGCGCCTTCAAGGACATGGCTTTGCAGCTTCTGCCCCATCTTCTGCGCTATGCGGTGGCCAAGGGTGAAAAACAGCAAAGGACTTTGATTCTGGTGGCCACCTCCGGTGATACGGGCAAAGCGGCCCTCGAGGGGTTTCGGGATGTGCCGGGGACGGAGATCGTGGTCTTCTACCCGGCCAGGGGAGTCAGCCCCATGCAGCAGTGGCAGATGGTGACCCAGGAAGGCAATAATGTCCATGTGGTTGCCGTCGAGGGCAATTTCGACGATGCTCAGCGGGGAGTGAAGGCCCTCTTTGCCAGCCGGGATTTTAACGCGGCTCTGGCCAGGCGAGGTCTGCAGTCCTCGTCAGCAAATTCTATTAACTGGGGGCGTCTAGTCCCCCAGCTAGTTTATTACTTCTCAGCTTACACTGACCTGGTGGCAAGGAGCATCGTCAGACAAGGCGAACCAGTGGATATCGTGGTGCCTACGGGCAACTTCGGCAACATCCTGGCCGCTTTCTACGCGCTATTGATGGGATTGCCTGTCCACAAGCTCGTCTGCGCCGCCAACGCGAACAACGTGCTGGTGGATTTTCTGCGAACGGGCATCTACGATCGCCGCCGACCCTTCGTCAAGACTCTGTCTCCTTCTATGGACATCCTCGTCTCCAGCAACGTGGAGAGACTGCTTTTCGAGCTGAGCGGCCGGGACTCAAGGGCGGTTGCTTCATGGATGGAGTCCTTGGCGGCGGAGGGTGCCTATGATGCCAGCTCTTTAACAGAGCAGCTGACAGACATTTTCTGGACCGACTGGGCAGGGGATGATGAGACCTTGCAGACCATCGGCCGAGTCTATCAGGAACATGGGTACCTTCTCGATCCCCATACCGCAGTGGCTTGGTCCGTCTATGAAAAGTATGCTGCTGCCCGCGGTTCAAGCTGCCCAGCTATCTTGGTCTCCACAGCTAGCCCCTTCAAATTCAACCGCAGCGTTGCTCTCGCTCTCCTTGGGGAAGAAGGGGTCCAGGGCAAGGATGAATTTGAACTGGTGGATCTCCTTGCCCGGCACACAGGCTGGCCGGTGCCGGTGCCCTTGCGCGATCTGAAGGGCAAGTCAGTCCGGCACAAGACGGTCTGTTCCCCCGGGGACATGGGCAAGACAGTCCTCTCCCTCCTCGATCAACAGGCGAAATAGCTAGCCTGGGGCCTCTTGCCCCGGGCATGCGCCGAGAAGTGTCCCACTTGGCAGGAATCAAGCACAATTGAGCGAACAATATAATTAATAATACTACTGGGGGGTAGTATAGCCATGTTGCCAAGAGGAGGGATCATCGGTGAGTAAGACGCTGGTTATCGATCCAAAGTCATGTACGGGTTGCCGTCTTTGCGAATTGGTCTGCTCCTTCAAGAAGACGGAGACCTACAACCCGGCGCGCGCTCGAATTCGAACCATCGTCATGGAAGATGAGATCGCCTTTGTCCCGATGACGTGTTGGCAGTGTGAGGAGCCTGTCTGTCAAGAAGTCTGTCCAACGGGAGCCATCGGGAGGGATGAGGGGACCGACGCCGTGATCATCAGCGTTGAGCGCTGCATCGGCTGTAAGATGTGCATGATGGTTTGTCCCTTTGGCAACATCCAAAGCAATGGGGCGCACGAACCGGTGGTCAAGTGCGATCTGTGCGGCGGCGAACCCGAGTGTGTCCTCTTTTGTCCGACCAACGCCCTACAGTATCTGCCTGCTGACAAGTTCACCCTAGCTCGAAAGAAGCGGATCGCCGAAAAATTCCGGTCGATCCTTGAGGAGGTGGAGTGGTGATGTTTGGTTGGATGGGGACAATTCTACGGGTCAACCTCAGCACCGGGAAGATCACCAAAGAGAAGCTGGATGAAAAAATGGCGCGTGATTACATCGGAGCCCGGGGACTGGCCTCCAGAATTCTCTATGATGAACTGCCCCCGGGGACAGAGCCCTTCGATCCGGCCAACCTCTTGATTTTCGCGGCAGGTCCTCTGACGGGAACGGCGGCCACCTCCGCAAGTCGATACAACGTTGTGACCAAGTCCCCTCTGACGGGCGCCATCGCCGCGTCCAACTCGGGAGGGTACCTGCCGGCGGAGATTAAGTACGCCGGCTACGATCTGATCATTGTTGAAGGCAAGAGCGAAGAACCAGTCTATCTTTGGGTACACAACGACCGAGTAGAGATCAGATCCGCAAAGGCGATGTGGGGCAAGGGAGTCAGGGAGACGGACGCCTTGATCAGAGAAGAGACCGATGATGAGGCCAAGATTATCTCCATCGGGCTCGCAGGGGAGAAGCTAGTCCGGTTTGCCGGGGTGATCAACGACCGAGAGCGGGCCGCCGGACGGTCGGGCGTCGGTGCCGTCATGGGTTCGAAAAACCTCAAGGCCGTGGCCGTTCGGGGCACCCAGGGCATCAAAATCAAGGACGGCGCCGCGTTTCGGGAGGCTGTCCTGCGCAACATGAATAAGATCAAGAGCGGTCCTGTAACAGGGGAGGGCCTTCCCAGTTACGGTACCGCGATCTTGGTCAATGTCATCAACAGCCACGGGATCTTGCCCACGAACAACTTCCAGCTGGGAGAGTTCCACGGGGCTGAGGCCATCAGTGGCGAAACACTAGCCCGGGACCTGTTGGTCCGCAATCGCGGGTGCCTTGCCTGTCCCATCGGATGCGGTCGGGTTACCGAAATCAACTGGGAGGGCGAAAGGGAGCGGGGCGAAGGACCGGAATATGAGAGCATTTGGGCCTTAGGCGCCGCTTGCGGCATCAGCGACCTGGAGCTGATCACCAAGGTCAATTACCTGTGCAACGAATACGGAATGGACCCCATTACCCTCGGTACTACCGTTGCCTGTGCCATAGAACTCTTCGCCGAAGGCGTCCTGACAGTTGAGGAAACAGGTGTGCCCCTCAATTTCGGCGATGGCCAGGCCCTTCTGGAGATGACCAGAAAAACCGCCCTGCGGGAGGGCTTCGGCGATATGCTAGCGGAAGGCTCCGCACGGCTGGCGGAGAAATACGGGCGGCCTGAGCTGTCCATGAGCAGCAAAAAACAAGAATATCCCGCTTATGATCCCCGGGGAGCCCAGGGGATCGGCCTTGGCTACGCCACTTCAAATCGCGGCGGCTGCCATGTCCGGGGCTACACCATCGGTGCGGAAATCGTTGCTGCCGCCGTCGATCCGCTGACTTCCGCCGGAAAGGCCAAGCTCCTCATTGATGTCCAGGACTTCACGTGCGTTGTCGATTCGGTGGGCATGTGTTTGTTTACCACCTTCTCCCTTGGGCCGGATGACGTCTTGCCCTTGCTCAACGCGGCCACGGGCGCCGGCTATACTGATGAGAGCCTGCTCCAGGCGGGAGAACGGATCTGGAATCTGGAAAGGCTGTTCAACTTGAGGGAGGGTTTGAGCCGCCAAGATGACAGTCTGGCTCCCCGCCTGCTGCAAGAAGCGCTCTCGACGGGACCTGCCAAGGGCCATGTCGTTGAGCTTGAGCGGATGCTTGATGAGTACTATCAGCTCCGGGGCTGGGACAGCGAGGGGAGGCCTAGTTCGGAGAAGTTGCAGGCCCTCGGTTTGGAGTGATGGTGGTTGAAGATCCAATTTCTAGGCTTGACCCGCCAAGCGGCGGGTCTTGTCCACCTTGAATTAGAAGGAGCCACGGTGGCTGATGTCTTGCAGCGCCTTGTGGCCTCCTACCCTGATCTTAGGTCCCATGTGTTCGATGGCAGTCGTCTTCGCCCCGACATCTGCATCCTTATCAATGGCCGCAACATCAGGTATTTGGCCGGTGAGGCCACCTTGCTTGACGATGCCGACACCATCACCATCTTTCGCCAGGTTGCCGGAGGAACCCCTTAAGAAAGGAGAAAGGTCCGCCCGATCATGAAGGTTTTGATCATCGGTAATGGAGCGGCAGCGATTAGTGGAGCCAAGGCCCTTCGCCAGGTGCATGGGGACTGGGAAATCGAGCTGGTTTCCGATGAAGTCCACCCGTTCTATTCCCGCGTCATGCTGCCGGAGTACTTGGCTGGCAGCGTGAGTCGAAAGGACTTGTACCTGGTGGATTGGGATTTCTACCGGAAGCTCAACATCAAGGTGACTTTAGGCACTCAGGTTGAGGCCCTCGAACCGACCCTAGCCAAGGCCATCACGGCATCCGGGGAGAGGATCCATTATGACCGGCTGTTGATTGCTGCGGGGGCCAAGCCTGTTCTCCCGGACATAGAGGGGGCCAACCTCAAGGGGGTATTCACCCTCCGCAGCATCGCTGATGTGGAGGCCATTCGGCGGTATCTCGGATCGACTAACGTTGAAAGGGTCATGATCGTCGGCGGCGGCCTAGTCAGCCTAAGGTCCGCCGAAGCCTTCCACAAGCTTGGGATCCCTGTCACGATGATCGTCAGCTCTAGTCGGCTCATGTCCCAGACCCTTGATGAGCCAGCTTCCCAGGCTCTGCTGCGGGCGGTTCGGGAGGCAGGCCTTGAGGTTCTGTTCAACGAAGATGTGACGGCCTTTGACGGCGATGCCTGCTTGCGCGGGGCCCAGCTTGCCTCGGGGGGCAAAGTGAAGGGACAGCTTGCCCTGATCGGCAAAGGAGTTCGGCCGCGGCTGTCTTTGGTTCAGGGAACATCCATGGCGGTGGACCGGGGGATCTTGGTGAATGAATACCTGCAGACAAGCATCCCCGGAATTTATGCCGCGGGCGATGTGACCCAGTCCTATGACTTGATTAGAAAGCGCAAGGTATGCAACGGCATCTGGCCAAGCGCCGTCAGACAGGGCCGCATTGCCGGCTGGAACATGGCGGGGTTGGCCATTAGGGATGATGGCGATGTGCCCATGAACGCGGTGCACGTGTTCGGGTGCTCCATCTGCTCCCTGGGGGTTCTTAACGGCGATGAGACCTGCGTTCGGGGAAGCTTTCAGGAGGAGAATTACCGGAAGCTCGTCTTCGCCCGTTCACAGCTCGTCGGCGCTTTGTTTTGGGGCCATGTACGGGATGCGGGGCGCTACTACTGGCTCCTTCGCACAGGCAGAAATTCTAATGGACGGATGCCCCTCGTTTGGGCCGGGGAGAAGCGGAGATGCTGACCCCGATGCCCCATGAAGGCGCCCCTTCCAGGGCGCCTTCCTTTTAGCGGCAGCGTTCATTCGTGTATTGGCCTGCTTCGTCTCCGCGCAAAGAAAATCTTGTGGCGAGGTTTGATGGAAGATATACTAGGTATCGTAAGAATACCGAACCGCCGAGGCTCCGCTGGCGATGGGGCGGAAAGGAGAAAGATGGGGGAATGATTCCGAGGATAGTCATTGGTCTGGCGATCTTTGCCGCCGTCGCCCTTGTTTATGGGCCTCGTTGCTGGCAGCTGGCCACGATCAGGATGCGAGGGGAACTAGAGGCGGGGCGTCTTGCTGTTGGGACCTACAGCGTCGATGAATTGACGGGACTGCCTGCACCGGTGCAAGAGTATTTTCGGACAGTCCTCCAGGACGGGCAGCCCATTATTTCCGCCGTCTATCTGGAGCAAACCGGCGATTTCAACATGGGGGAGAGCCGCGAACAATGGCGGCCCTTCACGGCGACCCAGCGGACGGTTACCAAGCGGCCGGGTTTCGATTGGGATGCCCGCATCGCGGTGGCCCCTGGCGTGACCGTCCACGTTCGGGACGCCTACGTTGCCGGCGAGGGGATCCTGAAAGCGTCCTTGTTTGGCCTGGTGCCCTTAGTCGATGAGCGGGATGAAGAAGAGATGGCGCGGGGTGAGCTCATGCGATTTTTGGCCGAAGCTGCCTGGTATCCGACGGCCCTTTTGCCGAGCCAGGGAGTGCAGTGGGAAGGAATCGATGATTCTTCGGCCAAGGCCACTTTGCGGGACGGCGAGGTCCTTCTAACCCTGGTGTTCCGCTTTGATGAACAGGGTCTGATCGAGTCGGTGCGGGCGGAACAGCGGGGGCGCACCGTTGGCCGGGAAGTGATTCCGACTCCGTGGGAGGGTCGCTGGAGCAACTATGAGGTTCACGATGGCATGTTAGTTCCCCGCACCGGCGAGGTGGCCTGGCTCCTCCCCGAGGGTCCGAAAACTTACTGGCGGGGCGTGGTCAGGAAGATCAAATATGATTTTGCGCGGTGAGGATTTAGATGAGCCCCAAGGGAGTCCCTTGGGGCTTGGCCGTTACCTGGGGTTGAAGGCTTCAACGAGCTCTGTCACCCGGGCGATCCGGGAGATATCGGCTTCGGGCATGACGTTATCCGCCACTCCGAGAATGATCCTGGCGGGACGTCTGGCCAGCAGCTGAAAAAGGTCATTAAGATAGGCTTCAAACTCTGCGTCGCTGCAGGCAGTGGGGCAGACCAAGATCGATGGGATGCCTCCCCAAATGATCATTTGATCGCCCCAAGCGTCGAGGGCTTCCTCGAGGGTGCAGCTGACCATGGGCGCGGTGCAGAAGCACTCCACGATATCAATGCCGCTTTCCCGGAAGGAGTGCAAGAGAAGGCGGGAGTCGGCATCGGCGTGGATAGCTAGTTTCTTGCCAGCGCGGTGGAGCTTGGCAGCCAGCTCTTGGAAGTAGGGCATCATGTACTTGTTGAAAATTGGTGGAGGCGTCATCATCGAGTCATAATGGGCTCCGTGCAGGATGATGGAGGTGGGAGCCTGAACGAAAAGGTCGTGTAGCTCCCGTTGCTTTTCCCATAGTAGATAGTAGAGCCCTTCCACTTGGGCGGGCCTGTCTGCTAGTTCAAAGTAAGCGCGGTTGTAGCCTATATAGTGGTGTAGGATGCGGAACATGGGGTCCCAGAGAGTGAAAGTCATAGGGACGCCGTCCTCGCCGATGGCCTCTTCATATGCTTGGTGGTCGGCAAAGGTGGGGATGTAACGGGTGTTAGCAATCAAATGCTCCACCACCCGGTAGTCTTCTTCTCCTTGGATGAGGTGCTCTACCACCCCTTCTTCGAAGGGCATGCCTTTGCTCCTGGTGGCCGGGTTAATCCTGATGCGCTCCGTCGCCTCCCCAACGGGGGTGATGTAGGTGCGGATCAAGAGATTACCTTCCATTGTCTCCTTGATCGCTGTATTGTCAATTACTACCTCGACCAATTTGCCATCCCGGGCCGGGTGCCCCACTCCCAGATCCTTCATGATCTGAGGCAGGGTCCACCCTTGGTACTTAGCCGGCAGAGTCCCCATCGTCGCATGGGCTTTGTACCAAATCTCCAAGCGAGGCACCCAGGGAATGCGATCGGGACGTTCTCCGTTGATGACAGCTAATATGCGCTCGCGGAATGTCATGTTGCACCTCTTTTCACCAAGGTTTGCACCGTCTAGTATTCGCCCTTCATCATATCCCACCTGCATCGATAGGGGGCATGATGCTGAAGATATAGGGAGGGGTGGTTGGCGCAGGATATTTTTCCCTGGTTGCCGAAAGATGTGTTCGATTAGTGGCAGTAGGAGGAGGGTTGTACATTGCCCGTTACAAAGGAAGAAATGAAAAGAATCGGTGAGATAATCTATCTTGATTTGACCGATGAAGAGTCGGTTCGATTTGCCGACTTGCTAAATCCCGTTCTCGAGAAGGCCGATGAGCTGCTGGATGGCCTTCGGGAGGAACCCCTGCGGCACATCAGTCAACTCAGGAATCGACTCCGGGAAGATGAGGTGGGCATCCCCTTGCCAAAAGAGAAGGTACTGGCAAATGCTGCGGAAACACAGGATGGGTGCTTCCGGGTGCCCCGCATTCTCGAAGACTGAGGGGAGGAGGATGACCCTTGACCATTGCCGGAATGAGCGTTATTGAGATCCTAGAAGGCCAGGGGAGGGGTGAGTTTACACCCGAGGAAGCTCTCCAGGCCCATCTGGATAAGATCGAAGGGGAAGATGTCGGCGCATTCCTGCGTTTATGTCCAAAGACCTCCTCGGGGCCAGGTCTGCTTCAAGGGGTCCCCGTGGCCTTAGGTGATGAGATTTGTATGGAAGGGGTGGAGACCACTGCGGGATCCCGGATCTTAACGGGATTTGTGCCTCCATATCAAGCTGCTCTGGTGGGCAAGCTCCAAGGAGCGGGCGCGGCCCTCGTTGGCAAGACCAACCTGACCGAGTTTGGTATGAGCTTTGACATGGATGATGCCGTCTTCCAGCGGACGCAGAACCCCTGGCGGCCCGGAACGAATCCGGGGGGAGCGGCGGGGGGCGCGGCAGCGGCCGTCGCCGCCGGGCAAGCAGCCGCGGCAGTTGCGGCCGATACGGGCGGTGATGTGCGGATCCCTGCCAGCTTCTGCGGCCTGGTGGGATTTGTGCCCACTTACGGCCGAGTCTCCCGCTACGGAGTGATCCAGCATGCTCCCTCCCTTACCCAGGTGGGGCTCTTGGCTCGCCAGGTCGGAGATATTGCCCTGCTCCTCGAGGTCCTGGCGGGGGAGGATCCCCAAGACGCCACCACCTTGCCTGGGACGCTGTCGGACCTGTTGGCACAGGCCGTGGAGCCTAAGCCTTTGCGCATCGGCATAGCTCCCGACATCTATCGAAGCTTTGCCGGGGGAGATGTCTGCCAAGCTGCGGCCAACGTGTGGCAAAGGGCCGCCGAGGAGCTTGGCTGGGAGTTGGTTGAAGTCGACCTGCCTTGGCTTGAGTTGGCGCAAATCGCCCGCCGCCTGATCGCCGCCGCAGAGTCCAGCTCCACCTTAGCCCGCTATGATGGGGTGCGGTATGGCTACAGGGCCGAGGACGCCCAGGATATGAGGGAACTGTTCTCCAGGACTAGGGCTGAAGGCTTCGGTGAAGTTGTCAAAGGTGAAATGCTCCTGGGGACTTACATCCTCGGCGATAAGGCCCATTACGAGGCTTATTACCTCCAAGCTCTGCGGGCCCGGAGTGTAGTCTCCAAGTCGCTCCAAGATCTTTGGGGGGAGGTCGATTTCGTCTTGACCCCAACGACTCCCGAACTTCCAGGAAAGAGACAAGCACCCCCGGAGATCTTCACTGGACCGAGCAACCTGGCGGGCTTGCCGGCCATTTCACTCCCGTGTGGACTTGTTGATGGGCTGCCGGTAGGCGTTCAGTTGGTCGCCCCGGCGGGGGAAGAGGGACGCCTGTTGCGGGCAGCTCATGTTCTCGAAAGAATGATTGGTTTTGCTTCGTCCAGGAATGGGGGTGGACAAGGTGCATGATTTCGAAGCTGTTATCGGACTGGAAATCCACGTGGAGCTGTCCACAGACTCCAAGATCTTCTGTTCCTGCCCGACCGCCTTCGGGGCTGAGGTCAACACCCAGTGCTGCCCGATCTGCCTTGGACTGCCCGGGACCTTGCCGGCGATCAATCGGAAAGCCCTGGAGTATACGGTCAAGGCGGGCCTCGCTTTGAACTGTCAGATTGCACGGCACACCTGGTTTGACCGCAAGAATTACTTCTACCCGGACTTGCCCAAAGCTTACCAGGTTTCTCAGCAGGATGCACCCTTATGTTTCGACGGCTACTTGGAAGTCCCCGTCGGTGAGGGCGCTAAGAGGGTGGGCATCAACCGGGTGCACTTGGAAGAAGAGGTGGGCAAATCCCTCCACGCGGGCGAGACCATTATTGATGCCGCCTATTCCCTCCTCGACTACAACCGGGCTGGCATTCCGTTGATTGAGATCGTTACCGAACCTGACATCCGGTCAGCGGAGGAGGCCCAGGTTTTCCTGGAGAGGCTGCGGAACATCTTGCGTTACATCGACATTTCCGACTGTAAAATGCAGGAGGGTTCGCTTCGCTGTGATGCCAACATCTCTTTGCGGCCGAAAGGAAGCACCGAGTTTGGCACCAAGACGGAAATCAAGAACCTGAATTCCTTCCGGGCTGTGCGTCGGGCTTTGGAGTATGAAATCAACAGGCAAGCCGGGCTTTTAAGGGACGGCCGCCCCGTCGAACCGGAGACGCGGCACTGGGATGAGCAAAAGGGCGTCACTATCGCCATGCGCTCCAAGCGGCAGGCTAGCTACTATCGCTGTTTTGCCGATCCCGACTTGGTTCCGATCGACCTGTCGGATGAGTGGATCGGGCAAATTGAAGGGGAGCTGCCGGAATTGCCCGGCGCCCGGCGAAGGCGGTTCATCGACGAATATGGATTACCCGAGTATGACGCCCAAGTCCTTACCTCTTCCAAAGAGATGGCCGATTTCTTCGAGGAGGTAGTCCAGGGTTACAATGACCCCAAGACGGTGAGCAACTGGATCATGACGGAGATCCTTCGGTATGTGAACGAGCAAGGGGAAGAGGCGGAAGGGATCCCCCTCACTGCAACGGGCTTGGTGGAGCTGCTCCAGCTCATCGAAGGAGGAGTCATCAATCGCAATCAAGCCAAAGAGATCGTCCTGCCGGAAATGGTCGCGGCCGGCAAGAGCCCCCGGCAGATTGTCAAGGAAAAGGGGCTTGAGCAAATCAGCGACACCTCCCAGCTGGAAGGCATCGTTGCCTCCGTACTGGAAGCCAACCCTGATGTGGTCCAGGATTACTTGGGCGGCAAGGACAAAGTGATGGGCTTCTTGGTTGGCCAGGTGCTCAAGGCGACTAAGGGCAAGGCAAACCCACGCCTGGTCAATGAGATGATACGGGAGAAGCTAAAGCGGTAAGATGGGGCCCGGGGACCTCCCCGGGCCTGCGCATAAAATCCGGGCAGTAATTTCACCCTAGTAAGAGGAGGGATTACTCGAAAGAGGGGTGGATTAGTTGCCCGAATTGCGCAAGGATCCGACGACAGATACCTGGGTTGTCATTTCCCAAGAACGATCGAAACGGCCCAGTGATTTTCAACTTCCCAAGGAAACCAAAGCGGCCGGTGCCGACTGTCCCTTCTGTGACGGCAATGAGGCGAAGACCCCGCCGGAAGTTTACGCCCTCGGTCCTCCCGACCGGCAGCCCAACACCCCGGGATGGTGGGTGCGGGTTGTGTCCAATAAGTTCCCCGCCCTGCGGTTGGAGGAATGGCCCGCCAATGGGGGGCTGGAGATGGGCGGGTTTGAACTGGCGGCCAGGATGCCGGGCTTTGGAGCCCATGAAGTCCTCATTGAGTCCCCTGACCATTATGCCACCCTGGCCTCCCACTCCCAAGAGCACCTGGACCTGGTCCTCAAGGCGCTGGTGCGTCGGTATCATGATCTGGGCGGGGACGGACGGATGGGCTACATGCAGATCTTCAAGAACTGGGGCCATGTGGCCGGGGCTTCCCTGGAACATACCCATCTGCAGATCATCGTCCTTCCCCGGGCACCTAAGACAGCTGCCCACAAGCTCAAGATCGCCCAGGACTACTATCATCGTCATGGGCTTTGTCTGTACTGCGACTTGATCAAGTTCGAGGCTGATCACGGAGAACGGGTTATTGAAGAAACGAACCATTTCCTGGTCTTTGCCCCATACGCTTCTCGCTTTCCCTTTGAGACTTGGATTATACCCAAGAGTCATCAGCATTCCTTTGGTCAATTGACCGGTGAACAAAGCTTCGATCTGAGCGGAGTCTTGAAGCGACTTGGACGTCGTTTGGAGCTGTCCTTTGAGGACCTGCCTTACAATCTCGTCTGGCAGACGGCTCCTTACGGGCCGGGGCACGAATCCTATTACCACTGGCATCTAGAGCTGCTCCCCCGGTTGACAACCATCGCGGGCTTCGAACTAGGTTCCGGTTATTACATCAACCCTACGGCCCCGGAAGCAGCCGCCGAGTCCTTGCGGGAGGCTTCATTGGCGATGGCCTTTGCGGGGGCCAGTCATTGAAAGGGGGATTAAGATCGTGGAACGAGAACTAGAGGAAAGATACAAGGTGCTCCTCGTCTCCCCGGAGGTGGCCCCTTTTGCTAAAGTGGGGGGCCTGGCCGATGTGTGCGGCTCCTTGCCCAAGGCTCTAGCCATGCTGGGCAACGATGTGAGGGTAGTTATGCCTCGCTACCAGGGGATTGACGATGTGCGTACGATAACCGATTTCCCCGTTGATGTTGGCGGGCGGCGGGAAACGGCCATCCTACGGGAGGGGGTTATCCGGGCCCAGCTCCATGGTCGGGAGCGGTTCGTCCCCGTATACTTCATCGACAATTACCACTACTTTGACCGGGAAGGGATCTACGGCTTTTGGGATGAGGCGGAGCGCTATGCCTTCTTCTGCCGGGCCGTCTTGCAAATGCTGCCCAAACTCAACTGGTGGCCCGATATCATTCACTGCAATGACTGGGCCACAGGCCCCATACCCCTTCTCTTGCGGGACCAGTACGGCAGCCAGTCTCTCTACAGCAGGATAGCCACCGTTTTCACTATCCATAACCTACAGTATCAAGGGAATTTTCCCCGGGAGGTGCTGGGTCTGCTGCATTTGGGGGATGGCTACTATCACCCCGACCGTTTGGAGTTTTATGGTCAGGTGAGCTACATGAAGGCGGGCCTTCTCTATGCCGACATGATCAGCACCGTCAGTCGCACCTACGCCCGGGAAATTCAAAGGGCCGACCAAGGTCACGGGATGGATGGGGTGCTGCGGATGCGGGCTTTCGATCTGATGGGGATCGTTAACGGGATCAACTACCATGAATTCAATCCCCAAACGGATCCTCGCCTTGTCCGCAATTACGGACCTGGGGATTTACCGGGCAAGCGGGAGAACAAGTACGCTCTGCAGAAGGAGTTGAATCTGCCCCCTTCCGATGGCCCTTTGCTTGGGATGGTGACCAGGCTGGTTGACCAAAAGGGCCTGGATTTGGTGGCGGATAGCATGGATGAGCTGCTCCGCCAGGACGTGCAATTTGTCCTCTTGGGCAGCGGTGACAGACACTACGAGGATCTGTTTCGACAGATCCAAAGGGCCCATCCCGAACAGGCGGCGGTGGTGATAGGCTTCAACATCGGTCTTGCGCAGCGGATCTATGCGGCCTCCGATCTGTTTCTCATGCCTTCGCGGTTTGAACCGTGCGGGTTAGGTCAGCTAATCAGCCTGCGTTACGGAGCCATCCCCGTGGTCAGGGCAACTGGTGGACTGGCTGACACCATTAGCGACTATGATGGCCAGCGGGGTTCGGGGAACGGTTTTTCCTTCAAAGACTACTCAGCGACCGCGCTGCAGGAGGCCGTCGGCCGGGCGTTGGACCTCTACCATGATCCGGAACGGTGGCGAAGACTAGTTGAGAATGCCATGGCGGAGGACCATTCCTGGAACAGGTCTGCAGCCGAGTACATGGGGCTTTATCAAATGGCCATCAACAAGAAAAGACAGATTCTCATCAGCGCTTAGGGTCCGGGGCCGAAAGGATTTCCCTGTGCTAGTGCCGAACTCATGACTGCAATCAGGACATTGCCACTATTTTGAGGAGGTGTTCCCATGAAGCGGCACTACGGGGACTTGAAGCCGGGCACTAGGGTGCTGTTGGGACCGGGACCTAGTGATGCGGATCCCCGGGTCTTGCGGGCGATGGTCACTCCTGTGGTGGGGCATCTGGATCCAGATTTCTTGGCTACCATGGACGAAGTTCAGGAGCTGCTCCGTTATGTCTACCAAACGGAGAACGAATTGACCTTTACCGTCCCCGGAACAGGGATGGCAGGGATGGAGACATGTTTGGCCAATCTAGTCGAACCGGGCGACCGCGTCGTGGTCTGCATCAACGGCGCGTTTGGCCTGCGCATGGCCGAGATTGCCGGTCGCTATGGTGCAGAGGTTGTCCGGGTTGAGGGTACTTGGGGTCAAGTCATCAACCCGGCCAAAGTCAAAGAGGCCCTTGCCCAAGGTCAAACGAAGCTGGTCGCCATTGTTCACGTGGAGACCTCAACGGGCGTAATTCAACCCATCGAGGAAATTGCCGATTTGGCTCATGAGCACGGCGCCCTCCTCCTGGCCGATACGGTGACTTCCTTGGGAGGCACAGAGGTGGCCATTGATCGTTGGGGGATCGATGCCAGCTACAGCGGGTCCCAGAAGTGTCTTGGATGCCCGCCCGGGCTTTCGCCGATCACCTTCGGGCCCCGGGCAGTTGCCGCCCTGGAAAACCGCAAGACCCCTGTCACTAGCTGGTATTTTGACCTAAGCCTGCTGCGCCGATACTGGAGTTCGGAACGCTTCTATCACCATACTGCACCCATTTCTCTTGTTTACGCTATGCGGGAGGCTCTCCGCCTGGTTTACGAGGAAGGGCTGGAAGAACGGTTCCGCCGCCACCGGGAGGCGGGGGAGGCTCTCCAGACCGGCCTTCAGGAAATGGGACTGAAGCTGTTCGCCCAAGAAGGCCACCGGGCGCCCATGCTGACCACCGTGCTTATACCGGAAGGGATCGACGATCTCAAGGTCCGGCGCCGCTTGCTGGATGAGTACAGTGTGGAAATCGGCGGTGGTTTGGGCGAGATGAAGGGGCGCCTATGGCGCATTGGCTTGATGGGCCACTCCTGTCAACGGCGGAATGTGGCCTTGTTCCTGGCCGCCCTGCAGCGGATCCTCCAAGAGGAAGGTTTTCGCGGCTAGCAAGTCAAATTGCTATACCCGGTGGCAACTGCCACCGGGTTCTCTAATCATTGGAAAGATGTCCTCGGTTTCCCCTCGCCCTGGAATTCGTTTACAGATCGTTTATGGCCTCCTCGGCCGGAGGGCAGTCTCTCTAGCCTGAGCGACGGCCGAGGGCGGGGCCTTTGTTCTTGCTGGAGGGTCCCGCCGGGCACCGATAAGGAGGGAGGTTGCTAGATGATTAAACAGGTAGCAGTCATTGGTACGGGCATGATGGGCCCGGGCATCGCCATGCTGGCTGCTCGAGCCGGGTACCCAACGCGCCTCATCGGCAGGAGCGAAGGGAGTATCGCTCGTGGTCTTGCCGCGGTCGATAGGGCCCTGGAGGAAATGTGCGCCCACGGCATTTATGGTGATGAGGATGTAGAGCGCATCAAGGAGAATCTAACCGCCACAACCGATCTTGTCGCAGGGGTGGAAGATGCGGACTTCGTCGTCGAGTCCATCGTGGAGGATTTGGCCGTTAAGCAGGAGCTGTTTGCCAAGTTGGACCAGCTATGCCCGCCAAAGACCATCTTAGCTACCAATACCTCGGGGCTTAGCCCGACCAAAATCGGAAGTGCAACCAGGCGGCCGGACCGGGTGGTTGCCACCCACTTCTGGAATCCGCCCCACTTGGTGCCCTTGGTGGAAGTAGGTCGGGGGGAGAAGACCAGCCAGGAAACGGTGGAGGCGGCCTGTTACTTAATGGAACGGATGCAGAAAAAAGCCGTTGTGGTGCAAAAGGACATCCTTGGCTTCATCGGCAACCGGCTCCAACACGCCCTTTTCCGGGAAGCCATCAGCCTCGTTGCCCAGGGGGCAGCAACTCCCGAAGACATCGACCAAGTCATCTTGAATTCTTTTGGTCCTCGTTATGCGATGATTGGCATCATGGAGTATATGGATATGTGCGGGCTCGATTTAATTCAGGCGGTGCACAGTTACCTGCTTCAGGACCTCGATGCCTCTGATGCTCCCTCACCCGTGATTCGCCAGAAGGTCAAGGATGGCGAATTGGGGATGAAAAGCGGCAAGGGCTTTTATGACTGGACCGAACAGGACCCCCAAAGGGTCTATGAACGGCGCAACCGAATTTTCTTGGAAAGGCTGAAGTAGAGGGGGCAAAGCCCCCTCGCAGACTGTCGATAAAGGGTGCTTTTCAAACCGCAGAAAGGCACCCTTTTTGGCTGTGCTGGGCAAATTCAGTGCAGAACAAACGAAAAATGGGCCCCCTGAAGACCCATAGTGCCAGTCTCTTTAGA
>JAAYLE010000098.1 GCA_012522085.1 Bacillota bacterium
ATCGAATATTGCTTGCATAGAAGATCTCACCTCTGAGTACTTCGTACTCGTCTCCTGCAGGGACGGTGGGATCTTCTTCTATTTTCTTGAGTCAAACTCCTGTCCTACAGTAACTTTACACTAGCCCCGGCTAGCGAGCGCGCCGGCAGGCCCTGCATTGCTGTCCTGGACCTATTCTAGCAGCTACTGCAGGTTGTTTACAGTCGGGAAAAACAAGGTGCCGCGGTTAGCAGGATTTTGCCCGTTTGTTTGGAATATATATAGCTACATGGGAGCAACTATGTTGCGCAGAGGGCAACTCCAAGCTTTGGCAAGCACCCCGTAAGGGGGCTAATTGATACGCTGAGAGGTGAGCAAGGTGACAAAAGAAGAACAGCTCAGGCGGCTTACGGAGACGGGAGTTGTGGCGGTAATTCGCACCCAAGACGGGGACGAACTGGTTTCCATTTGTGAGGCTTTAGTTGAGGGCGGAGTCGTGGGTGTGGAAATCACCATGACCTCCCCCGGGGCCACTGAGGCCATCTACAAGGCCTCTAAGGCCCTGAAGGGTAAGGCCATCATCGGTGCAGGTTCTGTTTTGGATCCCGAGACCGCTCGGGTGGTGATGCTGGCGGGAGCAGATTTCATCGTATCGCCCATTCTAAACAAAGACGTGATTGCCCTCTGCAAGCGTTACGGCAAGATCGTCATCCCCGGGGCCTTCACACCCACGGAGATCCTCACCGCCTGGGAGGCGGGGGCGGATGTGGTGAAGGTCTTTCCCGCGACGAAACTGGGCCCCGAGTTCATCAAAGACGTGAAGGGTCCCCTGCCCCAAGTGAAGCTCACTCCCACGGGGGGAGTGAACCTGGAGAATCTGGGCGAGTTTCTGCGGGCCGGGGCGGAGTTTGTGGGCGTGGGTTCTGCACTGGTCAATAAGCGCATCGTGGCGGAAAAGGACTGGGCTGGCCTGGCAAGCTTAGCTGCGGACTACATCAAGGCTGCCCAAGAGGCCAGAGAGAAATAGCGGTGCAACGCTGGGAAGGAGAGAGGTTATGCAAGGCAAGAAAGTGGTGACCTTTGGTGAAATCATGCTCCGGCTTTCCCCTCCAGGTCATCAAAGGTTTGTGCAGGCTGCGGCGTTTGATGCCATCTACGGCGGGGGAGAAGCCAATGTGGCTGTGTCCTTGGCCAATTACGGGCTAGATGCCTATTTTGTGAGCAAAGTTCCGGCCCACGAAATCGGGCAAGGCGCGATTAACGCGCTCCGCCGCTTTGGGGTTAACACGGAATACGTGCTGCGGGGGGGAGCTAGGCTGGGCATCTATTTTTGCGAAAATGGTGCATCGCAAAGGCCCTCCAAGGTAATCTACGATCGAGCTGGCTCGTCCATCTCCCAAGTGGAGCCTGGCGAGTTTGACTGGGAGCGTATTTTTGAGGGAGCCACGTGGTTCCATTTCACGGGAATCACACCGGCCATCAGCGACCAGGCCGCGGCGGTAACCCTGGAAGCTCTCAAGGCGGCCAAGGCCAGGAACGTTAAGGTGAGCATGGATCTCAACTACCGCAAAAAGCTGTGGACCCCGGAAAAGGCCAAGCGGGTCATGACCGAGCTCATGGAGTACGTGGACGTTGTCATTGCCAATGAAGAAGATGCCGAGAAGGTGTTTGGCATTAAGGCCGGGCAATCGGATGTAACCAAAGGTGAACTCCATGAGGAAGGTTATAAAGAAGTGGCCCGGGAGCTGGTGAGGCGCTTTGGTGTTGAGCAGGTGGCCATTACCCTAAGGGAGAGCCTTTCCGCCTCGGACAACAACTGGTCGGGTATGCTCTACGACGGCCGGGAGTTTTACCAGTCCGCCAAATACTCCATTCACATTGTGGACCGTGTGGGCGGTGGAGATTCGTTCTGCGGCGGCTTGATCTACGCCTTGATCAGTGGTATGGATGCCGCCTCCGCGGTGGAGTTTGCGGCGGCAGCTTCCTGCCTGAAGCAGACCATCCCCGGTGATTTCAACCAGGTTTCAGCGGATGAAGTGAAGCTGCTCATGAAGGGAGACGCCTCGGGAAGGGTCCAGAGATAGGCTAGCGTTCCCTGCAACAAATACCTGCCTGCGTATGGCAGGAATTTAAAGCAGTGCGTAGAAACTTCACAAAGAGAGCAATGGGGTTGCATAAAGTGCAACAATTGCCATTACCAGAACAGACCTACAGGCGAGCTCATGAACTCGCAACAGCGGTTAAGAAAAGGGGGAATGCCATTTACGGAAGTGCTGCGGAAAGGTAATCGCTGAACATATCACTGCTCAGTAAGCTGGCAACATCATTGCAACAGGAGGAATAGTGATCGTGAAGAAAGTCGTATCTCTTCTGCTGATTCTGTTACTGACTTTTGGCGCCACCAGCTTGGCACTGGCTAAGGACTCCTTGACCATCGCCACAAGCGCCGAGGCCAAGCGCTTCTTTGCCTCCGGTCCAGATGGTTCCAACAATAATGACTATGTAGTGGTCCTCAATAACCTCTACGACACCCTGGTTGTACTTAGCCCACAAGGTGAACTTGAACCGGCACTGGCCACCCATTGGGAAGTCTCCGAAGACGGCAAGTGCTATACCTTCACCATTCGGGAAGGGGTCAAGTTCCACGACGGCAGCATCATGACGGCTGAAGACGTTGCCTTTTCCCTCAACGTTTCTTCGCAAATCGCCAATGGTAAAGCTCTGCTCATCAACTTTGATTACGCTGAAGCCGTGGATGAAAATACTGTCAAGGTATACCTGACTGATCCCTACGCGGGCAGAAATGCAACTCTACCTAAATGAAACGGACTTTCGCTCTTCTTCTCTCTGACTCAATGAAGGGCTTCTGTTCCTCGCTCGGCTTGGCTTATCCTGCTCGTGCCAAACTTTCCACCGCTTCCCAAGCGGATATGCCGTTTAGTATCCTGAGGATAGGTGTTTAGCCAGGTCTCGATGGCTTTGAGCTGTTGATTTGTGTATTTGCTGATGTCGCTCCCTTCCGGGCTTCTTCTACCGGAATATGATGGTTTAAAAGAACATCATGTTCGTACGTATCGTCAAAGCGAAAGACAAGAAGTATGCTCAAGTTGTAGAGTCTTTCCGAAATGGGAAGCAGGTCAGCCATCGAGTTCTTTGGTCGTTAGGCCAGCTTGATGAAGCCCTGGCCAAATCAGTATCTGATCGCCTGCGCTGCTGGCACAGGCTAGAGCGGGCAGCGATCATTGTCCAAGAAATTGAGGAGTCTTATCTATCCCGGCAGGTTATTCGACCTCCAGGGGGTAACCCCTGCAGCAAAGGAAGAACGCGCAGAAGCGGTTACCACCAGGAGGGGACAGGCCATGGGACGGAATAAAGAGTATCGCCAAAGGCTTAAGTACCAGGTGTCATCGGCCTTGAAGAAGACCTTAGAA
>JAAYLE010000099.1 GCA_012522085.1 Bacillota bacterium
AGGGGGCCTAGCCCCTGGGCGTAAAAATAGACCCGCCGACGGAAGATGCGGGCCAAGACAACTAGGGATAGATAATAGAGGGGCGAGCGGACGCTGGTAACATCTTGGAAAAGGCCCCCGCCTCCCAGGACGAATACATCACAACTCCTCAAGGCGGCAAGGGCCCCCAGTGACAGACGATGAACCGCAGGGACCCCGTGGAGCGCCCTTGTCCCGCCGGGATCCCCAGACAAGACGGTCAGCTCTGCCCCCGCCCGGGCAAGCTCCCCCGCCAGTCCCGCCAAGATGGCCTCATCCCCTAGATTGCCGTAGCCGAAATAGCCAGCCGCGACTATGTTCAAAGGCCGATGCCCCTTCCTTTGGCCTGCTTGGCCAGCCAGCCCAAAGTCCTGGTCGCCAACAGCCCGATCCCCAGGCCGATGACTATGCCGATGCCCGTCCGGGCCAAGGAAAGGACCAGCGGAGAATGGGCGTGGGCGAAGGTGTTGACCAGGGAGATGCACCCGATGGAGCCGAGCAGGATGAGCCACCAGGGGGCCCGGCGGCCAATACTTGGCAGCCACAGGGAAATGAGCAGGGCAGGATGGCCGAGGAGAAACTCCTTGGTTCGAGGACGGGCCCAGACTAATCCTTCGAGGAGCTCTCGCATCCTCGCCTCCCAGGTCATCACCGGGAGGAAGTAGTTGCCGGTCCGGCCCACATAGATCAAGGCCACAACGATGAGGGCCGCGACGTAGAACCCATGGCGAATTTCCAGGGGAGATCGCCAAAGGGCCAGGAGATCGCCCTTTTCCCTGCGCCAAAGATAAATCCCCAGGAAGATCACGGGCAGGACGTGAGCTAGTTTGACCCCAAGGAACTGCTCCGTCTTCAACGCGAAGCGCACCTCGGTCAGGAGAGCGGCGACCATGATCCCGCCGCTGAGGGAAATCCCAACGGCAACCAAGAAGTCCGCGATATGCCTGGGCGGTCTTCCTTCGGAACGGTCCAAAGCCCTTTGGACCCCAAGGGTCGGGAAAACCACCGCGGCGGTCAAGGCGAGGATCTGACGAGCCAGGATGGTATAGCCCTTAAGGTATACCCCCGCAGTCCCGAGCAAACCCAAGGCGGCAAGGATTGGCGCGATGGGAGCCAAGAGCGGCCAAGAAGCCAAGAGAAGAATACCCCCCGCGGCGATGGCAAGGCCGATCAAGGCCAGGGCGAAGGGTCCCGATGAAGGGATCGCCAAGGGAACGGCCCTGCCGGGTCGGTAGCCCTCCCCCTCCAGGGCGGCCTTGAGGCCGGCAACATACTTGGCGTTCAGTTCGAGAAGATCCCCATCGGCGCCATCCAGGAAGGGGCGCAGATACAAGGCCCTGACGCCCCGCTCCCGTACGGCCCGGACATACCGGGTGATGGCCTCTTCAGGCCGGTAGCGGGACATTTCCTGGGGAGTAATGCTGTGGACCCGGATGCAGTTGT
Source organism: Bacillota bacterium (assembly GCA_012522085.1). GTDB lineage: Bacteria > Bacillota > Limnochordia > JAAZLZ01 > JAAZLZ01 > JAAZLZ01. Next base: position 1,462 of record JAAYLE010000099.1, read on the forward strand.
GGTCCAAAAGCTTGGCCAGGGCCCGGTCGCCTTTTTGGGGCGCAAACTCGATAAGCCCCAAATAGGCGCCCCTGGCTTCGAGCGCGGCGGCCATGGCCGGCAGGCTGTCAGGATAACCCCCCATTTCCATCCCTTCGAAGATAACGACCGATAGGGGGTCCGGGGGCAGCTCCCCAATGGTCTGATTGGAGGGCCTAGGGGCGATGAACAGGCCGTAGCCTTGGGCCAATCCCACGGGTCCGGGCAGGTAGCCCAGGGACCAGCTGCTTACCCGCTGGAAGGGCGCCCCCGCGTAGAAGGCATAGTAGCCCTCCCAATGGTTGACCTCCCAGTCTTCCGGCAAATGGGAGTCGAAGGCCCTGCTCAGGAGCTCCACCGTTTCCCGGTCCCTGGTGACGATGTATGCTCCGCTCCGGATCATGGGGAAGGTCAAGGGAGCCAGGGCCGGGTGCATCATCCCGGTCATGCCGTAGGATACAAACAAAGATCGGTCGGAGACGGCGAGGGCCCTAGACCTTTGCAGCAGAGAGTTTAGGGTCGCCGGACGGACGGCCAGGGTGGTTATCCCCGCCGGAGCCAAGGTCCCCACGACTTCCGTCAGGGGCCGATCCGCAAGTTCGGCCAGGGTCTCCAACTCATCATAGTCAAAGATCAATTCGACGGCGTTGTTCTGCCGCTCCAGCGCCCCCCGCTGCCAGAGGGGGCCTGAGGATGCCAAGAGCCCCACCAAGACCAGGATCCAAAGCCAACGGGCCTTCCGCCCCGCATTGCCGCCGCCCTCCCTAGCTGCCATCCCACTTAGTCCCAAAAACATAGAGGCTATCCTCCTCTAGGCGCACTTCCTGCAAGGCAACTGGCACCGGCAGTTCGGAGAAATCCATGGCCAGATTCCATTTGCTCTGAACGGTATCCAGGAGCACCTTTGGCACCTGCAGCTTCTCCACCGTCAACTGCTCCACCACGAAGCCAACGCGGGTGCGGCCTAAGACTTCGAAGCGGCCATCGAGGCTGAGATCGAATGTCCGCTGAAAGAGGTTCATCTCCCCGACTAGCCTGGCCTGGTCCCGGGCAAGTTCAATCCGCATGAACCGGGCAGGATCCACCTTGGCCCACAGATACTCGTTCAGGGCCTCTTCCCTGATGAGCACCGTCGCCTGCAGATCCCCGACCCGATCGATCTCCAGTACGCCTTCCCGCAAGGCTGCAGGATTGATCTTCAACTCCTTGGCATCCACCAGGAAGGCATCCACCTCCAGCCCTCCCTGGGAGAAAAGGCGGGCATCGAGATGGAGCCGGTCAAAGCGGCCGGTGATGATCTTCAAGGCGGGCCAGGCCGCAACCTGCACCTGAATGAATTCGGCGCCGGGATAGCCGTCATGAAAGGCTTGTTCGATGTGATTGGCCACTAAAGAGGGCAAGACGATCTGACTGGCAGCGAGGACTCCTACCGCCAGCAGGGCCAATGCCCAGTAAGGCCAGCGCTTGTCCAGCGTACTCACCCCGCCTTACGACCGTCCTGGTCCTTTTCGGCCTCCCTGCAGACTCTGTCGTAGATAGGCTTCGATAAAGGGATCAAGATATCCGTCCATCACCGCCTGCACGTTCCCTACTTCCACATCGGTGCGGTGATCTTTGACCATGGTGTACGGGCAAAAGACGTAGGAGCGGATCTGGTTCCCCCAGGCGATCTCCCCTTGTTCGCCCCGGAGTTCATCCACCTTCTCCTGCAGCTCCTCCCGCTTCATCTCCGCCAGGCGCGAGCGCAGGATCCGCATGGC
>JAAYLE010000100.1 GCA_012522085.1 Bacillota bacterium
ACCAACTCCGCATCCTGCCGGCTGTAGGTGCCAGCTAGGCTGAGGAGCCCCCGGCTGTTGAGGGAAAGGCTGATCTCCCCATCCTCCCACTGGTATTGACCAACAAGGGCCAAGATGGGCCTTCCTTCTTCCTTCGCGGCCAGCTCGCCAAGCTCTGCCAGGGCAAGCTCCGCCTGGGCTTTGCACAGGTCGGGGCGGTTCGCCTGGGCCAAGGGAAGGGCCTCCTGGGGAGGGGGGACTGCTTCTCCCGGCGGGCCGGGATCAACCAGTTCGACAGGTTCACGCAAAGGTCGCCCCAGCAAGGCATTGAAGGCCATCCCAGCGGCCTGCTCCCCTTCTTGGCTTTGCAGCAGCTGCAGCCGGGCCTCTTTCAAGTCGGCCTCCGCGGCCAGCACCTCGGCGATGGTCGCGGTGCCGGCATTGAAGCGGGCCTGGACCACCTCCATGTTCCAGCTGGCCACCCGGACTGCCTCCGCCGCCAGCTCCGCCATCCGTTGGGCCTTCAGACAGCCAAAGTACGCCTCAACCACCTGGTAGGCCAAATCGGCCGCCCCCTGCTCCCAGCGAAGCTGGGCCAGCTCCCTTTCGTAGTCCAGGGAGGACTGAACCGCGCTGAGAGCCTTAGACATCCAAGGGATCGGCTGCTGCATCTCCAAGGTCAAGCTTTGTTGATTGAAGCTGAGCCGATCATTCGGGGGGCCATATTCTGTGACCGTACTGAAAGGTCTCTCCCCCCAATTGGCTCCCCCCGAGGCAGTAAGCTTGGCGGCCAGGGGCACCTCCTTCTCCTGGACCACAATACTATCCAGGTCCAGGGAGCCTTGGAGCATCCTGCCGGCCGTTCCTGCCGTCAAAGCCAGGGTGATGCTTTCTGCCAGCGTCAACGGCCCAGCTAAGACCGCCTGGCTGAACGACAAAAGCAGGACTAGGCAAAGGACCCCTTTAGTCTTGCTGTTCCTTTTCATTGCCGACCTCTCTTTCTGCCAGCCCCCAGGCCATCGCCTTGTAGAGATTGGCTTTGGCCAGGTTGTAGTCGAAGATCGCGTGGATGGCATCGGTTCTGGCTTTCGTCAGGTTAGCCTGGGCCCCCATTAAATCAAGGTGGGTGGCCATGTCGACTTCATACAAGGCAGTCGTTGTGCGCATCGTCTCCTCCGCCTCCAACACGCCGATGCGGCTTACATCAAGGCGCCGCTCGGCATCCTGCAGCTGGGCATAAAGATGGCGTATCTCCAGCGGCAGATTGTCCTCCAGTTGCTGGCGGCGAAGGCGGGCTTTCTCCAGGGCGATCTTGGCCATGGCCAGCTGCTGGCCCGGGGTGTAGTCATTGGTCGCCAGTTCCACTTCCTTTTCCGCAACGCCAATCATCATGTCGAGCTGAGCCACTTCCACACGATTGGCCAAAGCTTCCGCGATGGCCCGCTCCAGGTCGATTGACACCCGTTCAGCAACTATGCCTTCATCGAGCTGGATCCCCGCCTCGACAGGCAGTCCCAGGGACTGGAGGAACTTGCGCCGCGACAGTTCATGGCTATCGCGCACTTGGGCCAGGTCCGCCTCGGTGCGGGCCACGCTCGCTTGGGCCCGGATCACATCCGCCTCTGTGGCGGCCCCCACGCGGCGACGGGATTCGGTGACCTCCAGCTGCCGCTTAGCGAGCTCCAGGGCCTCCTCCAGGACCGCGATCAGGTTCTGGGTTCGCAAGTAGTTGTAGTAATCCTGTTCAACCTCCAAGGCCAGGTTCTGTTCCGCCAACACCAGGTTTTTCTCGGTGATCCCTAAGTTGGCCTCGGCTTGATAATGCTTGGACGGAGATGGCTGCACCAGGCTCATGGCTTTGGCCTGCTCGAACTGGAGACGGGCTTCCTCTAGATCCAGCCGGGCCAGCTGCAGCTGGAGGCTGTGTTCCTTAGCCAGCTCGATGCTCTTGGCCAAGTCAAGGAGCTGGGGTTCTGACCCGGCAACAACGAGCCCCCCCATCATGCACAGGATCGACATCATCAGAGCTAGGAACGAGATCCGCTTCATTGTCATCCTCCTTTTCAAAGACCCTTCGCTCATTGCCCCACCCCCGGGGCAGGTTCATCACCGGTTACCCGCCGCCATAGGCGGCCCACCCTGCGCCCTATATCCTCCATGATGCTGTAGAAGACAGGGAGAAAGCCGAGGGTGAGGACAGTGCTCGTTGTCAGGCCCCCGACCAAGACGGTGGCCAGGGGGGCTTGCATCTCAGCCCCTTCCCCTATGCCTAGGGCCAAGGGAATCAAGGCGACAACGGTGGTCAAGGTCGTCATCAGTACAGGACGCACCCTTGTTGCCGATCCTTCCACGATGGCCCGCTGCCGATCGTAGCCGCGGAAGCGCAGCTGGTTGATGTAATCCACCAGGACGATCCCGTTGTTGACTACGATGCCCACTAGCATGATCGCTCCCACCAAGGCCGGCACGCTGAGGGCCCGGCCGGTGATGAACAGGCTGAGGATGACCCCGATGGCCGCCAGGGGCAAGGTGATCATGATGGTCAACGGATGAATGAGAGATTCGAACAAGGACGCGAGGATCATGTAGACTAGGAGCGTAGCCAAGGCCATGGCCACCCAAAGATCCCCGAAGGCCTCCTGCATCTCCTCCGCCTCCCCCCGCATAGAGACCATCAGATGTTCAGGCAGCCCGATGGTATCTAGCTTCTTGCGGATGTCCATCATCACGCTCCCTAGATCCCGGCCGGCCACTTGGGCTGTTACCGTTACTTCCCTGGCCTGGCCATAGCGGGTGATGGTGATGGGTCCCGTACCTTCACCGAGGGATGCAACTTCGTAGAGGGGGACGTGGCCGCCAGCAGCTGTAGGCACCAGGAGCCGCTCTAGTTCCTCAGGCGTCAAGGGCTTATCCTTAGGCAAGGAGACCCGGACGTCGATCTCGCTGCCTTCCCGCCGCAGCCGGGTGGCAACTTGACCGTCCACTGCCGTGCGGATGGTGTTGGCCACCTGGATGACGCTAGTCCCAAGGCTTGCCGCCCGATCCCGATCGATCCTGACATGCAGCTCGGGACGGCCTTCACCAACCCCGCTGCGGACCTCCCGTGTGCCGGGTATGGCAGCCAACTCTCCGGCCAATGCCTCGGCCCAGAAATAAAGTTCATCCAAATCCTGGCCCCGCAGGCTGATGGCGATGGGCGCGGCCCCCGCGGCGCCGCCCATGCCCATCATGTCCCGACTGCGGACATTGATCTTGGCTCCCGGGATATTTCCTACATACTCCCGGATCTCCTCGATCACCTGGTCGGTGGTCCGCTGCCTTTCGTCGCTGGGCGCGAGTTCCAAATCAAGCTGCCCCAGATGGTTCTGGCCGCCGCCCGTGCCCATCGTCCCCCCTCGCCCGACGACGTGGGAGATGGTGCGCACCTCCGATATCTGCGAGGCAAAGGCCTCGATATGCTGGACGATAGCCTCCGTCTCCTCCCGAAGTGACCCCCAGGGCAGCTCGACCGAGATGCTAATGGCGCCCGCATCCATGGCGGGCATGAATTCCATGCCGATCTTGGGGATGAGCGTCAGGCTGCCCACGAAGGCCGCACCAACGAGGAGGACAACGAGCCACCGCCGTCCCAGCAGCTTGCCGATCGCGTCACGGTACCAGGCGAGAAAGCGCCCAAAGCCTTCAACATCCTCTTGTCCACCTTTCCTTTGCCTTACCGTCTTGCCCCTCATCAGCTGGGCCGAAATCATCGGCACCAAGGTGAGGGAAACGAGGAGGGAGGCGAGCAAGGCGAAGGTGACCGTTTTCGACAGGTCAGCGAACAGCTGAGCCGCAATCCCTTCCACAAAGACGATGGGCAAGAAGACGGCCACCGTCGTCAAAGTCGAGGCGATAATGGCCAAAGCCACTTCCTTGGCTCCGTCTCTTGCGGCATCATCGGCCAGGGAGCCTTCCTCCCGATGGCGGAAGATGTTTTCTAGAACCACAATCCCGTTGTCAACCAGCATCCCCACCGACAGGGCCAATCCCCCGAGGGACATCATGTTCAGGGAAATATCCCCGAAGAAAAGGAGGATGAAGGCGGAAATGATGCCGACGGGGATGGCGGTGCCGATGACTAGAGTGGTGCGGATATTCTTGAGGAAAATAAGGAGAACGATCACCGCCAGCAAAGCGCCTACGGCGATGTTTTCCCCCAGGTTGCGGAGGGCTTCGACGACGTAGTCCGACTCATCCCAGAAGATGTTGTAGCCCAGCCCGCCGTCGTAGTCGCGCATGATCCGCTCCAGTTCCGCCCTGACGCGGCTGGCGACAAAAACGGTATTGGCCCCCGATTCTTTTTGGATATAAAGTCCGATGCTGGGGCGGCCATTGATGCGGGTTAAACTGGTCTGCTCCTTGAAGGTGTCCTGAACGACGGCCACATCCTTCAGACGTACGCCTCCAGGCAGCATCAACTCTTCAATTTCTTTAATATCCGTGTATTCACCCAGGGTGCGAACAGCCAGCTCCCGCGTCTTGTCGGCCACTCGGCCCCCGGGAAGATTGAGATTGGCAGCCGCCAAGGCTTGCGTAACTTGCTGGAGGGAGAGATTGTATGAGTCGAGCTGGATCGGATCGACAGCCACCTGGATCTCCCGCTCCAAACCGCCCTCGACCGTTACATTGGCAACTCCCTCCAGCCGCTCCAGGCGGGGAGCGACTACATCATCGGCGATCTGCCTTAAGGTGACTAGATCATAGCGGCTGTCAAGGCCGATCTGCATGAGCGGTATCGAGGAGGGATCGAACCGAACGACGAGGGGAGCATCGGCCCCTTCGGGCAGACTCCCTTTGACCAAGTCCGTCCGCTCCCTCATCTCCAAGGTCGCCAAGTCCATGTTGGTTCCCCAGGCGAATTCCACGATGATGGTGGACGAGCCCAGGGAAGAGTAGGAAACAATGTTTTTCATGTTGCTCAACGAGGCAAAGGATGATTCCAGGGGTTTGGTCACCAGGGTTTCCACTTCCTGGGGACTGGCGGTGCCGTAGCTGGTGATTACCGCGGCGTAGGGCAGGTTCATCTCCGGCATCAACCCTAAGGGCACCCGGCCCATCGACACCAGCCCGGTGACGACTAGGCACAGGGTGAGCATGACGGTGGTAACGGGCCGTTTAACGGCGATATCGATGATGGACATGGCCTCACCACCCCTGCTCTGTGATGTTGACGACGGTGCCGTCTTCCAGATAGTTCTGTCCCCGCACGACTACCAGCTCACCAAGGGCGAGGCCCGCCAGCACTTCGACCAGCTCGCCGGCTTCGAGCCCCAGCACCACTTCCCGCTCCCGGGCAACTCCCTCTTCCACCACGAACACTCTGGGCACATCGCCGCCCGTGAGCACGGCCCTGGCGGGAATGGCCATTTCCGCCTCCCGCGAGTCGGTCACAAAAATGACTTCCGCGGCCATGCCCGGCTTGAGGAGATGCTGCGGGTTGGCAATCTCAATCCGGGTGGGGAAGGAACGACTTTGATCGGCCATGGGGCTGATGGCGGTGATGATTCCTGGGAAGACCTGCCCTCCCAGGGCGTCGATCCGTACATCGACTTGCTCCCCAGGACGAAATCGGTTGGCATAGGATTCAGTCACCTGGGCGTTGACGATGACCCGGTCGATGTCCACGATGGTGAACACAGGGGTCCCCACACCCACGGTCCCGCCATTTTCCGCGTAACGAAAGGCCACTACCCCATCCATCGGGCTGGTGATGACGGTATAGCCTAAGCGAAGTTTGGCCAGCTCCAAATTGGCCTCGGCCTGTTGGACCTGGGCTCGCGCGGCGGCCAAGTCCTCCTGGCGGGGATCCCCTAAAGCGAGGGCCAACTGCTGCTTGGCCGAATTCAGCTGGGCCTCCGCAACTTCATAGGCGGTCACCGCCCCTTCCCATTGGTCTTTCGTGATGATTCCCTGGCGGTGAAGCTCTTCCATCCTTTCCAGGTTGGCCTCGGCTTTGCGGAAGTTTGTCTCGGCCTGGTTGACGGCGGCTTCAATTTGGGCCAGCTCCTCAGGCCTGGGACCGGCCAGCAGTTTTTCCAAACCAGCCCGGGCGGCAGTCAAAGCTGCCTCCGCCTGACGGACTTGGGCCCGCAGCTCATCCCCTTCTAGTTCTAAGAGGACATCGCCGGCCCGGACCCGCTGACCCACATCGGCCGCTAAACGGCAGACTACGCCACCGATCTTGGGCACCACATTCACTTCCCGGACGGGACGCACCTGTCCCCGAACTTGGAGGAGGCGAGTGAGAGTCTCACTTGTCACCTCCTCAACGGATACAGCCACCGGCCGAGGTGC
>JAAYLE010000101.1 GCA_012522085.1 Bacillota bacterium
AGGGGGTTAGTCCCTTGTTCGCTATTCTTCGACATCATTCGCTATTTCACCAGCTGTTCCTCAGCATTATCATCGTCGCGCTGTTGGGATTGGCCCTCAATTGGTTCTTCATGTTCCGCCACGGCGTAATGACTAGTTCCGAGTACTTAACCCAGGGCAATACCCAGCTGGCAGTGAACATCGCCGAGAGCATCTCCCACGGCATCCGACACCTCGTCCACCACATGGAGCAAACGGCCGCCCTTCTCCGCTACGTTGAACTTTCTACGCCCATCGTCCATGAGATCCTTCAATCTACCATCCATAGCTCCCTCCTCGAGGAACTGATCCTCCTCGACGACAAGCTCAACATCAGAGCCGCCATTCCCTCCGACGCAACCCTTAGCTTGTCTCCGGAGTTGTTGGGGGAAGTCTTCATCACCGGCCAACCTCACTCAACGGAAGTGATCTTCAAGGACGACATCGGAAGCATCTCCCTAATCGTGCCCATCATGCGAAACGGACAGGCCATCGGCCTCCTTGTTGCACCCAACATCTGCTGCAGCGTCTTAGCTTGGCCGATGGCTATTAAGGATACACACATGTTCCTGCTCGATGACAGGGCTAACGTCATCTCCCATTCAGAGCCTGAGCATGTCGGAGTTAACCTGACCGGGATCGATATTGTAAGGGCAGGCAGCAACACGCCCCTGTCCATCACTGATATTATCGCCCAGCCGGAGACCCAGGTGGTCAGATACCAATGGCAGGGACGGGCGCGGGAGACGGTCCTCACCCCTGTTCCGGGGACAACGTGGTGGTTTGGCCTGGCCCAATACCAAGCTGATGCCATGCGACTGCTGCGCGTCCTGCGAAATCGATCCTTAATGATCGCCGCCTTGAGCATAGGGGTTTCCTGTCTCATGGCCCTAGTTGTGGCCCGCTCCATCGCCCGCTTGGTCAGTCAGCTGTCCACATATGCGACCAGAATCGCTAATGGCGAGTTCCCCACCAGAATGAGCATCAAGTCACCGTTAATGGAGTTTCAAGCCTTGAAAGGGTCCTTGGAGCAGATGAGCTTTCAGCTGCAGGACAGCTACCTGGAAACTATCGCTGCTTTGGTCACCGCCCTGGAGCAAAAAGACCGTTACACCCAGGGCCACTCCCTGCGGGTGAGCAACTTGGCGGTGCTCATCGGTCAGGAGATGAGTCTTTCGCAGGAGGAGTTGAATAAACTGCGGTTGGCAGCAGTCCTCCATGATGTGGGCAAGATAGCCATTCCGGAAGCTATTTTGAATAAGCCTGAGCCTCTCACCAAAACAGAGTACGAGATTGTCAAGCTCCACCCCCTGAAAAGCGCGGAGATCATCAAGGGTATTAGCGTTCTGCGACCTATCGTTGCGATCGTCAAATATCACCACGAGCGGCCCGATGGCCGCGGCTATCCTAGCGGTCTAACCCTCCGGGACATCCCTTTGTTGACCCAGATTTTATCCGTGGCCGATGCTTGGGATGCAATGACTTCGGACCGTCCCTATCGCAGGGCCATGTCCACCGAGCATGCCCTCCAGGTAATGAAGGAAAACCGAGGCACCCAGTTCAGCGCTCAGGTGGTCAATGCCCTTGTCAACATTCTAGAAGAAAAGCCTGCTTTGGGCAGGGCCGAAGTAGCCCCCGCCACCTAATCTCTTCATGAAGGCAAACGGGCCTATCATCGAGAAACATTGGTAGTAATAGTCCAACTCAAGGAGGCAGACCATGGCAACAGCATTAGGCCTAGTCGCGGGAGTCACAATTATTCTGACGGGGGTGAAGCGCAAGGTCCATATCGGGTTGACAGCTGCCTTGGCGGCGGTGGTGCTCAGCCTATTTAGCGGCCAGGCATGGTCAGTCTTGAAAGTGTCCCTTGTCGAGACGCTCCTTGCTCCTAGCAATCGGACTTTGCTGCTTGCCATCGCCCTCATTACGATCCTCGGCAGGACAATGCAAGTATCAGGGGCAATGACGGCCCTGGCTGATAGCACGCAGAAGCTTTTTCGCTCTCCCAAGGGGACAATCCTGGTGCTGTCGTCTTTGATGGGTTTCCTCAGCGTACCCGGAGCCTCCATCTTCTCCGCCCCAATGGTCGACGCTTCTGGTCGGCAGCTAGGTATGAGCACTGCACAGCGGGCAGTAGCCAATGTCTATTTCCGTCATCTTTGGTATCTCATCTATCCCCTTTATCCCCCCTTTATCCTTCTCCAGCAAATGTCGGGGATTCCCTATCAAGCCCTCCTCTTGCCCGGGCTGCTTGCGATCGCAGCGAGCTTCACTGCTACCGCCTACATATCCTTTCGAGGCACAACGGAGCCCGTTGCGCATCAAGAGAGTGATGTCAAGGGGGCCCTTCCCACCTTCATCAGCTCGGTGCTGCCTTTAATTGCCGTCCTCGGCTTGTCTTTAGGTATTGGCCTTGACTTCCCTTTGGCGGTCGTCATCGGCATCGTCCTCGCCTTACTGATCGTGCCGGGGAAAGGATTCCGCCCAGATGACTTCGCAGGGCGCCTAAAGAAAGGAGTCCTGGCCGGCATCGACTGGCATATCGTCAGCGCTGTGGCGGGGATCGTTTTTTTCAGCCGCGTCGTGGTCAATTCGGGAGCTGTGCCCGTCCTCGCCGCCAGGTTCTCCCTGCAAGCCTCCTCACTCCTGATCCTGGCCTTCGCAGCACCCTTCCTCGTTGGCTTCATCACCGGCTCCCATCAGGGGGCCATCGGCATCGTGCTCCCCATTCTCCTGCCCTTGCTTTCCGGTCAGCCCAATGCCCATCAGCTAGTCGCCCTGTTGTATATGGCTTCCCTTGCAGGTTATGTCATTTCTCCCGCCCACGTCTGCCTCGTCGGGACCATTGAGTACTTGAAGGGCGACCTAGCGGCTACATGGCGCCTTGCTTGGCTGCCAACGGGAGTGCTCCTCATTGTGACCCTTGTCTTTGGACTAATATGGGTCTAGCTACTCCCCACCTGGCATTGGCTGTCATCGAGCGAAGGCTGCACTGTTTCGCCTGAACCGGCCTGGTTACCCGTTCTAGCTCGATGACACAGCCTTTGGCCTCAACTTCCTTCCACCGTCGCCAATAACTGGCAGATAGCGGGACGGCCTGGCTCAAGTTCACAGGCCGCCCCTTACTCTCTTCATGCCCAACCAAGCTTAGCTATATGTCCCTTAAGTCTTACGATAAGTCAAGGAAGAAAGCTCACGGCCTTAGGGAGTATGTCAAAAGCTCTTCGGCCTTCCCTCCATAGCAGGAATTCACTTCCTGACGCTGAATATTATGGCAATAGTCGCTAATCCCCTTTGTTTGTTTTTTACATCAATTGAAAGGTGGTCATATGATGCGTAGACTAGGTGTGATGCTGCTGCTGTTAGTGTTCGTGGGGACCATCTCCATGCCCGCCTTAGCTGCTCCGATAGTAGTTAAGTACGCCACCGGCACACCCTCCCATGACCGATTGAAGATGCAGCCTATGGAAGCGGTCTACTTTTCAAGTCGCTAGTTGAGACCAGGACGGGAGGCCGCTATCGGGTGGAATACCTGGGCGGGGCCGTGGTGGGCGGTGAGCGCGAACAAGCAGAGGGAGTCAAACTGGGTACTTTCCACATGGCTAGCATCAGCGACGGACCACTCCCAGGTTTCTGCAGGGAAATGTTGGTCTTGGGCATTCCTTACTTGTTCAGCTCCCAAACCGTCGCTTGGGACGTCCTCGATGGGCCCTTCGGAAAAGAGCTTTTTGAGCTCTTTCGCCAAAAGACAGGAATCCGGGTCCTTGGAATCACAGAAGTTGGCTTTCGCAATTTCACCAATAAGGTCCGACCCATTAGAGGGCCCCAGGATGTTAAGGGACTTAAGTTTCGGGTGATGGAGAATCCAGCCCATATGGCCATGATCCGAGCCATGGGGGGCGATCCAACCCCTATCCC
>JAAYLE010000102.1 GCA_012522085.1 Bacillota bacterium
CCTGGCACTTATTGCAGGCCTATTGAGCTTGCACAACTATCGCGACAACTGGGTTGAATATCGCAACACTTGTGAAAACTTGAAGCGTGAAAAGTACATGTACTTGACGAAAACAGGTCCATACGCAAGGGAGAATCGGTTTGCTATTCTAGTCGAGAGAGTGGAGACAATCATGTCTTGCGAAAGAGATATTTGGCAAGAGGTTGCTCGTTATTCGGCAGGCGAAGGTGACCGATCAGCATCAACATACTCCGGCTCAACCGGTTCGTAGGTCTTTTCGAAGATATCGGGCTTGCATGGATACTGTTCACCGCTGATACCCGTTATAATCCAATCACCCGGCGCAGCGCGAAGAGGCCCTTCTAATGTATCAATGATGACTTCCTTGTCGGTTTGATATGCCTCAATTACCACTGGTTTCTTGCGGAACTTTCGCTTTTTCATCACGCTCACCTGAGATTAGTATACCATAGAAAGGGAGTGACCAAAAGATGAGCAAGACTTATTCCCTTTTCATTAGTCATGCGTGGAAATACCATGACGACTATTGCCGCCTTGATAGACTGCTTGGTGCCGCCCCCTTTTCGTGGAAAAACTATTCGGTCCCGAAACATGACCCGGTGCTGAATCCAGATGAACCTAACGATAGAAAAGTCTTGCTTGAGGAACTCAAAGGGCAAATCCGGCCAACTCACTGTGTATTAGTTCTTGCTGGCATGTACGCCGCTCATAGCTACTGGATTCAACAAGAAATTGACATATCTCTAGCTTATGAAAAACCGATTATTGGTGTAAGGCCATGGGGACAGGAAAGAATTCCCAGAGCAGTCTCGGATGCTGCACGAGAGTTGGTCGGATGGAATACTGCGTCGATAGTAGCAGCGATTAAGAAGCACTCACTTTAACAACAGGCCTCGCCGTCAAAAAGACTTTCGCAATCACGGCCCTAGAATCTATCTGCATCGATGCCTAGGTTCAGGATTTCGTCGTTGCAGAACCGGGGGGTGTTACAAGACCGTTGTGTTTCGTGTTCGCTAACCGCAGCGCCTCTAAAGGCCTACGTCACAAGAGAGTCACCGTATGGAAGACAAATATAAGCCTTAATGGCTGCCAATGAACTTCAACCATAAGTCCTCGATGCTAGTTTCGCTGGGTTTAGGTTGCTTCAGGGAGTTGACAACTCATGATAGGGGCCATATTGAGATCCATGTTCAGGGCATTAAGATGTGCCGGCCTAGTTTTCTTCGCTTTGATGACTATTGGGGCGTTCGTTAGTATCAAGAAGCCTTCTGACGTAGTGTTCACAGCGCTACTTGCGGGAATCACTCTTTGCCTTTACAGGACTCGGGCTAAAGAAGAGGAGCAGAAGACAGCTGAAGCGATAACCAAGGAAGCCTCGCAGCCTGACCACCTTGAGGAAAGCTCCAACAGGTCTGCCGGGATCGAGTCTGAAATAGTGCGTTCTGATGACGTTCACGATGACAGCAATGCCTGCGAGTGGAAAGGCATCAAGACAGTATCACATCTTCGGGACTTAACGAGAATGCCCAGAGATTTTGTCATCCTTGACCTCGAGACAACGGGGCTTAATCCCGACAAGGATAGAATCATTGAGGTAGCCATTGTAAAATGCCGGAATGGCGCGGTTGTCAGTACATACCAGCAGTTAATAAACCCAGGAATTCCCATACCAGCTGCAAGTACAATCATGAACGGCATTACAGACGACATGGTGCGCGAACAGCCGCAAATCCATGAGGTTATCCGCGAGATTTTCAACAGGATAAATGGTGAACTTGTCTGCGGCTACAACTTATCCTTTGACTTGCGGTTTCTAAGTGACGCATTTACCAGTCACATGTTGGCGATAGACAGATTGAAGGTGCTAGACGTACTTACCTTAGTAAAATGCGTGACGGACCCAGCATACTTGCTGGATCGGAAGCTAACAACCATAAAAGAGTGCCTGGACATTGACACGCAGTCCCACAGGGCCTTGGATGATTGCTTGGCAACTCTCGAAGTAATGAAAGAGTGCTTTGAGCTGCTAAGACAAGGTAAGTCGCTAAGAAATGCGGCAGTAAAGACAATCGTCTTTATCGTCCAGGGTTCGGGAAGGAAACCTTACGAGGTTACCTTTAAGTTCGATGGCAAGAAACTAATTGCCAGGTGTACTTGCATAGCGGCGAGAAACAGGCTTGCTTGTAAGCATCGTCTTTCCATCCTGAGAGGCAAGACCGACGGGATAATTAGCGAAAACAAACATCAAGTCTCCACAATAGCTTCCTCTTGGTTGCCCGGTACCCAAGTTGAGGCTGCTCTAAAAAACGTTGAGGCTTGCGAGAAGAAGTTGAAGACCTTAAGAAGGCCAGACAAACAGGCCAAAGAAGAACTGGCTTGTGCGAAACGGGCCTTAACGTTAGCCATGGAAGGAGTAGAAATGTTCCCCATGAGCGTCGGATTTAACTAGTGACCACCCCTCGGGCCTTTATGAGATAGCCATCGTACAGTTCCTTCCAAGACTGGGAGTATCGTCAATGGACAGGGCAGTTGAAAAGGCCATCGCCACGGAGATAGTCGACCTCATTACATCTCGCTAGGAAACGTCGTATGAATACGTCTTTATTCAGGATCATCCGACTGTTTCTATTGAGGTTTTCGGCATGGTCGTCATGAGGATAGTATGCAGCAAGCAAAAACAGTACATTGCTGTCAGCGAAAAATACACAGAAGTTTTGAATGAGTTTTCCACTGCTCTCAGGACCGAAGTTGTCAAGTCCGATGCCTGGATCAGGGCGCTATTCAATTCGCAAGAGGAAATCAAGGGAATGCAGCCATCCTTCCTGACACTCTCTACGAAGAAGCTTATCGATGCTTTCTGTTGAGCCACTCGGGTGCTGTTCTAGATACAAAGAATGCTCCGATGAAAAAGTTGCATTCATCCCGACCCAGTGTTTGCCAAGGGCTGTATGTATAGGGCGAATCTGGATCAGGGGAGAGTATTCTACGGCAAAAAGACTGTCTGAAGTTGAGGAGGATGTGGAAACACACCCTCCTCTAGCTCAGAGTGACAGAAGCTTTCTCCGCATGGACAAGAATCCGGTCTAGCACCTTCGCCTGCAAATCCGCAACGCCAGCGAAATCCATGTGGGGTACATAATAGGACTCCAACTGGTCGTGGATCTCTTTTGCTTGCCTGAGAAAACTGATGGAGCGCTCCAAGAGTTGATTGAACAGCTCTTGGTTTTCATCGACAAGCTCTGTATCCCGCGGACCGAGGCAGTTGTCCATATCGATAAGACCGGCTAGACCCTCCCGAATGTAAGGGTGATAAGCTGTCGAGGTTGCTACTGCAAGGTCCAGCTCCGGAATGATTAGGTGCTCCACCCTGCTAACGGGATCCAAGGGACAGTGGTAGAACTCAACATCAAGACCCCGCTGGAGAGCTTCCTCGCCCAAGGTCAGCAGCAGTTCGGACTTGCCTGTTCCCGGCTCGCCCGTCAACACATAGACTTCCTTCACCGGATCCATTAACACGTCTAGAAAGCTTACTAGTCCAGAAGAGGTGACGGCGGTGGCGAATAGAGATCGCCGTCGTCCGGGCGACTTGGCCGCCGGATAAGGGGAGAGGATATCTTGCAGGAAACTCTTTTTCTGATTGACTAGCCCTGTCTGCAGGGCAGCCCGGTTCACCGCAGCCCGATCATCGTAGATGTTCTTGGCGGCCTGCAGCGTCCGATAGGCATGGCCGTAGTATCCACCGATGGATTGGGTAAGGCGAATGATCTCGGCGCGGTTGGCTTTCAGGGCTTTTTCATCCCAGAAATCGCCCAGGTTGACGATCCAATCGACACATCCCGGATACAAGGGATCGACAACGTGGGGAGCAGTCCCATCGAGCAGAGCCACGCCGATAGTAGGGAAGGCAACGGCATCAAGAGAAGCGGGATCCGAGGCGCAGTGATGATACTCCACAGGAAAGCCCCGGCGGCGCATCTCCCCGGCAATCCCCTTCATGAAGACGGACTTGCCGACCCCCGGCCCCCCTTTCAGGATGACAACCTCCTCAGCCTCCTCCCGCCGAATGATGTGCTGGAAATAGGAAAAAAATCCCTGGGGAGTATTGTTCCCCGGGAACATCTTGCGGACAGCGTAGGCATCCATGGCATCGCCTCCCTTTCAATCCCCATCAAGCCCTTCTTAGCATATGCATGATCTGACTCCCGTGGTGCAAAGACTATAAGGCAGTGTGTAGTATACCCTCTGAAAGGTGGCCGCAACATGGAAGGAAAAATGAAAGGCCAGTTTATTGTCCTGGCCACGGTGCCCTTTGTGATGGTCCTAGGCAATTCTATGCTTATTCCGATTTTCCCCCAACTAAAAAAGGCGATGCACCTAACCCAGTTCCAGGTAGGTCTCATCATCACCGCTTTTTCCCTACCGGCAGGTCTGCTGATACCCTTTACCGGAGCCGCCTCGGACCATGTGGGCCGAAAAACCATCATGGCCCCCTTCCTGGCCCTCTATGGGCTGGGAGGGCTGATCGCGGGCTTTGCCGCCCTGCTGTTGGATAATCCCTTTCCCGTAGTCGTGGCTGGGCGAATTGTGCAAGGCATCGGGGCTGGCGGCACCTATCAACTGGCCATGGCTTTGACGGGAGATATCTTCCAGTCTAATGAACGAGTCAAGTGCCTTGGGTACTTAGAGGCCGCCAACGGCCTCGGCAAAGTCCTCAGTCCCATCCTTGGCTCTCTGTTCGGTCTCATATCCTGGTATGCGACCTTTTTCGCCTACGGGGTCATCGCCCTTCCCGCGGCTTTAGCCGTATGGCTTGTGATCAACGAAGAGGCAATTGAGCGCAAGAAGCAAAGCCTCGCCCAGTACTGGCAAAGTCTCAAGAGCATCTTCCGCAAGAAGGCCGTACCTCTGCTTGCCAGCTATCTAGCCGGCATGACAGTACTGTTTTTACTATTTGGCGTTTTAAGCTTCTTGTCGGACGATCTGGAAGCACGCTTTCATATCCTAGGCTTTAAGAAGGGGTTGGTCTTAGCAGGCCCAGTGGGGGCGATGGCCCTGACTTCATTCCTGGCCGGCATGTTCCTGCAGAATAGGAAAAACCTGCTTAAGCCAACGGTGCTGGCCGGAACGGCTATCGCCGCGGCCGCGCTCTGCGCCGCCGGATTCGTCACCAGTCTAGTTCCCTTCGTGGGCATCATGACCCTGTTGGGGATAGCCATCGGGGCGGTTCTACCGCCGATCAACCTACTGATCACCGGCTGTGCCCCGACCAGCGAGCGGGGTTTAGTCACCAGCCTCTACGGAACCGTTAGGTTTTTTGGCGTGGCCTTAGGTCCACCCACATTCGGACTGTTGGTTGAGCTCGGTCGGCGGTTCATGTTTGAGGCCGCGGCGACCCTGGCGGGAGCTGTGCTGATCTTGGCTTGGGTATTCATCAAACCCCAAGCCATGCTGGTCCAGACAACAGAAGAGGATGAGCAGCCGGCTCATCCTGGTCGGAAAGGCAATTAACTCAGATGGCCCCCTCCAGATAATGGGGAACCTTCGGTGTGGGGGCAGTCACACTGGCCGACCACTTGCCGCATCGGTCTCCCCATCGTCCCACTACCTCACCTTCTTCGATCACCTGGACTACTTCACAATGGTTGGGGCAGTCCTGACAGACGAAGCTGTTGGTAACATAGTCTCGAATCCCGACGTCAAACCCCTTGAACTGGGATGGCCTGCCATCGGCGACTGCTTCTTGGGCCAAGAGAGCTGCCCCAATGGCTCCCATGACATCAAAGTGACGGGGCACGATCACCGACACCCCGAGGGCTTTCTCGAAGGCGACCCTAATCCCCGCATTGGCCGCCACCCCGCCTTGAAAGACTACCGGCGGACGGATATCCTTCCCCTTAGCCACATTGTTAAGGTAGTTGCGAACCAAAGCCTCGCACAGACCAGCGATGATGTCCTCCACCTTGTGGCCCATTTGCTGCTTATGGATCATATCTGATTCGGCAAAAACGGAGCACCTGCCCGCGATGCGAGTGGGCGACTTGGACTGCAGGGCCCGCTCGCCAAACTCCTCGATGGGGATATTCATCCGCGCCGCCTGATGATCGAGGAAAGAGCCTGTACCCGCGGCGCAGACTGTATTCATGGCAAAATCAACAACAACCCCATCCTGCAGGATGATAATCTTAGAGTCCTGGCCCCCGATTTCCAAGATGGTGCGCACCCCGGGCACTTCCTTCAAGGACGCAACTGCATGGGCCGTGATTTCATTCTTGACCACATCCGCCCCAATGACCAGCGCCGCTAGTCGACGTCCGCTGCCGGTTGTACCAGCTCCCAAAACGTGCAGCCCACCCCGATGCCTGCCCCCGAGGACCCGCAATCCTTCTTGTATAGCTTGAATGGGGCGCCCTCCGGTACGCAGGTAGAGGCTGTCAATCAACTCCGCCTCTTCGTTTAATAAGACTAAATTGGTGCTGACTGAACCGAGATCTATTCCCAGAAAGACGTTCACCAGGCGACCCCCTGTTCTTTTTCCCTTTTTTTACTTATCAAATCAACAAAAGCTTCCAACCGCGTCCTAACGCCCTCTTTACCTGTATGTTCATCCAGGTAGAGGGTCATGACCGGGAATCCCAAATCAGAGCTGACCTTAGTCAAGATCCCTTTGGCCACAATTTCCGGGATGCATGTGAAGGGAGCAAGATGGATGACGCCATCAAACCCGTTGCGGGAGTAGATGACCGTTTCCCCCACATTGATTATCCCGTGGCCCCCAATCATTTCACCGAGATAAGGGCGGGCCAACCTCTTAGCGTCCCGATCAGCAGGAATCCGAAAGAAATCAAGAAAGGCATTCTCGCGCGTCCATTTGGTGAGATAAGTAGATCGGTGAACTTCGACGCCCAGCTCTCCCAAGGTTTCTGCTACCTCGCCGTTGGCGAAAGGCTCCAGCACTACGTAGATTTCCCCGACCAACCCCACTTTTAGGGGCACTGCCTCCGGGTCGATGGGAACGGAGGCCAAGATCTCTTCAACTTTATTCCTAGCTTCGGACAATTGCTCCATATCTTTAGCCCCGCGCACGATACTGAGACATTTTCGAAGAGCCCTAGTGGTCGAACCCCTCACTACCTCCCTGGGTCGTAAATAGTAGGCGCGCTCCTCGATGATGTCTAGGAGTTCCAGCTTCCCCCAGGCAAAACGAACCGTAGACCACACCCGGGACAAGGGAACATTGATCAGCCGCCGCAATTGCTTAATGAGGTCAACCATATGCCCCTTGGGGGGCTCAAGGGTGATGGTCTCCACTTCATAGCCTAAATCGCGGAGGATCCGCCGGTGCATTTCCATGTAGAAGCCTGCCCGGCAAGGGCCAACGCCCCCTGAGGACACGATGGCATCAGCTCCGCGGGCGATGCCCTCAAGGTAAGTACCCATCAGGATCTTGAAGGGCAGACAGGCAAACTCCGGCGAATAGCGAGTCCCCAAGTCTAAGGTCCGCTTCGTAATTGGAGGGGGAAGGATCACTTCGTTGCCGAGCCCCGTTAACAGATCAGCAATAGCTATGTAGGATGTGCCCATGCGTGGGAAGGTAATTCTCATGCGCTTACCTTCTTTCTAACCAGCATGTCGACGAAAGCGTCGATCCTGGTGATAATCCCTTCTTGCCCTGTGTGTTCATCGAGCGAGAGGGTTGTGAAGGGCACCTTCCCTTTGGCTTCCAGTTCCACCAGCTTGCCGACCATAGCATCCGGCCCGCATCCAAAGGCAGTAACATGAATCACCCCATCCACCATCTCCTTGTCAAGATAATACATGGCGGCCCAGACAACGCGGTTGCTGTAATGCCAGAAAAGATTCTTGCGCATGCTGCGTGACAGGCGCTTCAGGTCCTCGGAAGGCACCATCTCCGCGGTCAACACCTGTACTCCCCGCTCCTCCAGGAGCCCCAACAGATTGGCCGATATGAAAGGATCGTTAATCAAGTAAGGATATCCCAATAACGCCAACCGGGGCCCGCGGAGAGCCGTCCCCGTCCTTTGACGGAGGCCCAAGGCTTCCGCCACAGTCAACCCCTGTCGAATGCTCCTCAGGAAAGCATGCCAGGCATCCAAGGCCTTAGCGCAGGCGCGAAGCCCCTTTATCCGACTTGCTCCTAGGGAACGGGCTGTCTGTCCACAGATGCGAAACAGGCTCATCCGTCCAAAACGCAAGTATATTCTAGGACTCAGCATTGGCGGCAAATTATTGATCGATGCTTGGATCAAATCGGGCAAGCCGAGAAACTTGGGACAAAATGTCTCCTTAGGAGCCACGCTGACCATGCGCGGCAGGAAAATAAAATCCACGCCCTCCTCGGCTAGCGCCCGCACATGGCCATGAATCAGCTTGATGGGAACACAGGCATCGGAAACGGTATGCTTAACCCCCCAGTCGAGGATGGCCTTCGTTGTTATCGGAGAGCTTACCACATCGAAGCCTAGTTCGCGGAAAAAGACGTCCCAGAAAGGAAAATACTCATAGTACGCGAGGGTGGAAGGTATACCGATTCTCATTAAGATCGCCGACCTCTTGTCTCATTTTACCATTTGCTGCTCAACAAGCACAATCAAACATCAGCTGATGAAGACCATCACCCCATACTATCCAATGTCGGGGGCGTGACCACCCCGCATGATTACCCTATGTTCCCGCCGCCCATAGGTGGGATTTGTCTATGGAAATGCGCGCGAAGAGAATGTCCGAGTAGGCTAGTCTTTGCCGAAGAAGCTCGTCCATGCATCGACACTCATATCGACATCGATGGCAGCCTTAGGCCTTCTGTCCCAGGCAGCCCGCAGCATCCATCAACTCGGTTCCTATGTTCGACGTCGAAAAGGAAAAAACCTGCTGCCTTGCCATAAGTACTTTGCCCATCGGGATCCCCCTGGGCGAAAAGAGATGCTCCCTTGTTAGATCTATGTGCCAAGCCCCCCGTCTAGAAGGACGGCAGCTGCTGGATGCCGCCCTCCTCGCGAACGATCTTGATCAATTGTTTGCACTTATTTCATTTCACTGCAGAAGGATCTTTCTTTTCCTTTGTTTAATATATTCTTATGTCTTCCTTACCAATTTTCGAAAGGAGGAATCGATGTGCGTAGAATAGTCGGGATTGTCCTTGTCCTAGTACTGATGGCGGCAACGACCGCCTACGCGGCCGAGCCAATAGTCATCGGGGCCATCGGTGCCATCACCGGCTCGGCGGCCATGTCCGGGGAACAAGGATTCAGGGCAATCACCCTAGCTGAAGAGGACATTAACGCCGCCGGAGGGATTCTAGGCCGCCCCGTCAAGTTCATTTTTGAGGATTCCAAGGGGCTGCCGACGGGGGGAGTCACGGCCGTTCGCAAGCTGATTTACCAGGACAATGTGGTGGGGATAATTGGCTGCCACCAGAGCACCGTTGTCATGGCCGTCGAGCAGCTAGTACGCCAAGAAGGAGTCATCCTCATGGCTAAGGGAAGCGCCGCGGTGATCACCGAGGCGGCCAACCCTTGGGTTGTGCGGGTGCGGGAGTATGATACCCTGGCCGCCTTCGCCAAGGTCAAGCACGCGGTCGAGCAAGGCTACACCCGGTTCGCCATTTTCCACAACACCGACCAGTTCGGCGAGGGCGGACGGGAGAACCTGATTGAAGCCCTGGCCCAATTTGGCCTGGAACCGGTGGCCGTTGAGGCGCACAACACCGGTGACAAAGACTTTACAGCCCAGCTTTTGAACATCCGCCGGGCGGATCCGCAGGTTCTGATAGTATGGACCCACGGCGACGAGCACGCCTTGATCTGCCGCCAGGTCAAACAGCTCCTGCCGGATGCAGTCTACTACGGCAGCATGGGCGTCTCGCAAGCTTCTTCAATCCAAATGGCTGAGGGCACATCGGAAGGCGCTTACAGCACCTCTCCCTATTCCTACCTAAACCCGGACCCAGACGTCCAAGCCTACGTAGCCAAGTACGAAGAGCGCTTTGGCCGCAAACCGGAGACTTTCTCCGTACTTTACTACGACTCGGCCATGATGCTGGCCGAAGCTATCCGCCGCGCAGGCACCGTGGATGATCGGAGCAAGGTCATGGCCGAGCTTAAGAACATCAAGGGTTGGAAGGGCGTTTCCGGCATCGAGTATTCCTTCGATGAAAAGGGCGAAGCGTTCAACGAGATCTTCATTGTGAAGATCGAGAATCAGGTGCCGGTGATCGTCGACAAGGTGACGGTCGATTAGCCTAGCTTGCAAAGCGGGCGGCCCCAGATCCCTCGACTGGGGCCGCTTTCGCGACCACCTTGGTCCCTTGGGATCTGATTTGTGCGTCTTACCCTTATCTTTCTACAATTATGAGTTTACGCCTTACTTCTACAAGATCGGCTATCTTGAAGGATTTTATGGTTCTTGTGTCTAATATGTACCACAGTACTCGATCTGCTTTCAATAATCAGTGAAGGAGGTAATAATCAAATGCGTCGCATCGTTGGCGTAGTTCTTGCGGTAATGTTGCTGGCAACGTGCTCCGTCAATGCTGCCGAGCCAGTCTACATCGGCGCTATGGGAGCCATCACCGGAGGTTCAGCCATCTCGGGAGAACAGGCATCCCAGGGACTTGCGCTGGCGGAAGAAGACATTAACGCCGCCGGGGGAGTCCTTGGCCGCCCAGTGAAGATCATCATGGAAGACTCCAGAGGACTGCCGACTGGAGGAGTCACCGCCGCTCGCAAGCTAATTTTCCAGGACAACGTAGTCGGCATCATCGGCTGCCACCAGAGCACCGTGGTCATGGCTATCGAGCCCCTGATCCGCCAGGAAGGGGTCATTTGTATGGCCAAGGGAAGTGCGGACATGATCACCGCGGCCGGCAATCCATGGATTGTCCGGGTGAGGGAGTATGATACTCTGGCCGCATCGGCCAAAGTCCGACATGCCATTGATAAGGGCTACACCAGGTTCGCCATCTTCCACAACACCGACCAGTTCGGCGAGGGTGGACGGCAGAATCTGATCGATGCACTAGCTAGACATGGTCTTGAACCAGTAGCCGTTGAGGCCCATAACACCGGCGACAAGGACTTCACCGCCCAATTGTTGAATATCCGCCGCGCAGATCCGGAAGTGCTCATCGTGTGGACCCACGGCGACGAGCACGCCTTGATCTGCCGTCAAGTCGCTCAGCTCCTCCCCGATGTCCAGTATTACGGCAGCATGGCCATCACCCAGTGGTCATCCATCCAGATGGCCGAAGGAACATCGGAAGGCGCCTATACCACATCGCCCTACTCCTACCTGAACCCCGACCCCGATGTCCAGGCCTTCGTCAAGAGGCACGAGGAGCGCTACGGCCGCCCGCCGGAGACCTTCACCGTCCTTTACTATGACTCGGCGATGATGCTGGCCGAGGCCATCCGCCGTGCCGGCACCACCGATCGGGCCAAGGTTTTGGAGGAGCTCAAGAACATCAAGGGCTGGAAGGGCGTTTCCGGCATCGAGTATTCCTTCGATGAAAAGGGCGAAGCGTTCAATGAGCTTTTCATCTGCCGAATTGAAAACCAGCAGCCAGTCATCATCGAAAAGGTGAGCGTTAACTGACCGACTAGTGCGGGGCAGGAATCCTGCCTCGCCTTTCTTTTATCCAGTTCGTACCGGGGAGGTGTGACGCGCCAGCTTCAACTGGCGTAATCTCATGGCAGAGCTGGCTATAGTTTTGCAACAGATTGTAGCGGGACTTGCTCTAGGAAGCATCTACGGTCTCGTCGCTCTAGGCTACAACTTCATCTTCAATGCCGTGGGCATCGTCAACTTGGCTCAAGGAGACTTTGTCATGCTAGGCGGATATATTTACGGTGGAACCTTGACTCTTCTCTTGGGGCTCCCCTTCCTCCCCGCCTTGGTGTTGACGGCGATCGCCATGGCCATCTTCGGCATCATATCCCAACGGATCGTTTACTATCCCCTGCGCGATGCCCATCCTCGGATGGTCATGCTGAGTACCATCGCCCTGGGGATTTTCCTCAAGAACATCTCGCTGATCGCTTGGGGCACTTACCCTGTTTCCGTTTCTGGCCTGTTCGGTCAGCGAGGTTTGCGCATCGCAGGCGTTTCGATTCTGTATCAATACATTTTCATTCTAATCTGCGTGATCATCCTGCTCGCCATCCAGCAATTCTTCTTCAAGAAGACCACCGTGGGCAAATCCATGCGGGCCGTGGCCCAGGACAGGCTCGCGGCCATGCTCATGGGAATCGATGCCTACAAGATGATTGCCATCACCTTTGCCTATTCCTCCACCTTGGCCGCCATCGGCGGCGTCCTCCTCGCTCCAGTATTCATGGTGTCCCAAGTGCTGGCCAATGTGGGCCTTAAAGGTTTTGCCGCCTGTGTCATCGGGGGCTGGGGGGATATCACCGGAGCAGTCATCGGGGGCCTTGTCGTAGGTCTAGTCGAGGTGTTCAGCGCCAGTTACATCTCGTCCGTTTATAAAGATGCCATCGTATTCGCGATCCTCATCGGCTTCTTGATCTTCCGGCCTCAGGGCATCTTGGGTCGAGCAACTGAAGTGAGCCTGTAAGGGGGGAAGGCAATGGGTAATTCGAGGCTCCGCAACATTTGTCTAGTTATTATCTTTGTGCTGCTCGCCTGCGCAGAACCCCTGATTACCAGCCGGTTCTACAAATTTGTCCTGGCTCTGGCCGTCATTAACGTGATCATGGTGACGGGCCTGCACGTCATCTTCGGCCTCACCGGGCAGATTTTCATGGGTATGGCCGGTTTCTGGGGCATCGGGTCTTATATCCTTGCCCTGGCCACCACCAAAATGGGTCTGGGCTTTTGGCCGGCGCTTATCTTATCCTCTGTGGGAGTCGGCTTCATGGGCGTGGTGCTGGGAATCCCGACCTTGAGGCTCAAGGGGTACTACCTCTCCATTACCACCATCGGCTTTGGTGAAATAACCCGTTTCATCCTCATGAACTGGTCCGCTGTCACCGGCGGGGTCTTCGGGGTGTTTAACATCCCCCGGCCGCACTTCGGCGGCTTTGTTCTCACCAACGATGCCCATTTTTACTACTTCAGTCTAGCGTTGGCTGCGATCCTAGCAGTAGTAGCCGCAATCCTGGAGGATTCCAAGTACGGGACTGCCTTTAAGGGCGTTCGGGATGACGAACTCGCCGCGGATGCCATCGGGATCGACTCTACGGGGATAAAGGTCATGGCCTTCGTCACTTGCGGACTATTCGTTGGCATCGGCGCCGGACTCTACTCCAGCCTGCTCACCTATATCAGTCCGGAAGTATTTACCCTGGAAGAATCCTTCCGTTTCGTCACTATGGTGCTGGTCGGCGGCATCGGCTTTCTGCCAGGAGCCATTGTCGGCGCGGTGGTGTTGACCTTCCTGCCGGAGATGCTTCGCTTCCTCCAGGCTTGGTATTTGGCCATTTACGGCCTCATCGTCCTAGGCATCGTCATCTATCAACCAGGAGGAATCGCGGGAGCTTTGCAGGGATTCCTCGAACGCAGGAGGCTCGCAAGAGGGGAGGGGAAGCAGTATGGCACTGCTTAGCGCCCGGCAAGTAACCAAGTACTTCGGCGGCTTGTGCGCGGTCGACAACCTGGACCTTACGGTCAATGAAGGGGAGATTTTCGCCCTCATCGGTCCAAACGGTTCGGGCAAGACCACCTTCACCAACCTGGCAACCGGCATGATGGCTCCAACTTCCGGCCATATAGAATTCCAGGGGACCTTCGTGTCGGGTCAAAGGCCCCACATCATCACCCAGATGGGGCTGGTGCGCACTTTTCAGAACCTGCGGATCTTCTCGAGCCTGACCGTACTGGAGCACGTCACCCTCGGACATTTTTGCCGCACCACCACCAGGGTTTGGAGCAATGTCCTACGGACCAGGCAGGTCAAGGAGGAGGAAGAAAAGGTAAGGGCTCGGGCGGAGGAGATACTTGCTTTCGTCGGGCTGCTCGATAGGAAGGATTGGCCCGCAAGGAGCCTTCCCTACGGCCAGCAGCGGCTCTTGGAGATTGCTCGCGCTCTAGCTACAGATCCAAGAATGATCATGCTTGATGAGCCGGCCGCAGGGATGACTATGCAGGAGAGCAGCGATCTCATCCATCTGATCCGGTCCATTCGCGATCGGGGGATTACGGTCTTCTTGATCGACCACAAGATGAGACTAGTGATGAATGTATCGGAACGGATAGCAGTCTTGAACTTCGGCCGCAAGATAGCAGAAGGCACCCCCAAGGAAATCCAGGAAAACCCTGATGTAATTGAAGCCTACCTTGGCAAGGGCAGAAGGACGGCTTAATACAGGGAAAGGAAGAGGCCCATGCTTCGTCTAGAAAACGTTAACGCTTTTTATGGCCACATTCAGGCTCTCCATGAAGTTTCTTTGGAAGTATCCGCGGGGGAAATCGTCTGCTTGATCGGAGCGAATGGTGCGGGCAAGACAACTACTCTGATGAGCATCATGGGCGTGGTATCGACCCCCCAGGGCAAGATCTTGTTCGAGGACGAGGACATCACCGGCAGGCCCACACCCTCGATCGTCCATAAAGGGATCTCGTGTGTGCCGGAAGGACGCAGGATTTTCCCCCAACTGACGGTCATGGAGAACTTGGACATGGGGTTTTACCCCCGCCGCGATCGACCCGCGGAGTTCGAGGAAGACTTGGAGAGGGTCTTCCAATTGTTTCCCGTTCTTAAGGAACGGAAGGATCAGCTCGGGGGGACTTTGAGCGGAGGCCAGCAGCAGATGCTCGCTCTGGCGAGGGGACTGATGGCCAGGCCGAAGCTCCTCCTCCTCGACGAACCTTCGTTGGGGCTTGCACCATTGCTCGTCGAACAGGTGATGGAAAGCATCGTTGAGATCAATAAGCAGGGCACAACGGTTCTGCTCGTTGAACAAAACGCCCTCATGGCCTTGGAGATCTCTCACCGGGGCTATGTACTGGAGACAGGAGCCATCACCATCTCCGGCGACTCCCAAGAGCTCATGGCCAACGCCCAGGTTCGCAGCTCCTATCTTGGGGCTTAACGGGGCAGTAAGCGGCGAGACAGCCTCTCAATCCGTTGAATGATGTAGCGTCCCTCCCTGCTGCTTAGAATGCGAGGCTGGCAGTTGACGATGCGCACGGGCAAGAAGTCGATTTGCTCAACCTTGCCCCGTTTCAAGACAGCCTGCAGGATGATCGACTCTTCAGTGAGGGGGGGACGCAGCTCATCGAAGACGAAATTGCCCAAGCTGTAGACGATTACGCCCCCCTTGTAGAATTCAACCCCCTGGAGCACGTGGGGATGATGTCCAAGGACCAGATGGGCTCCAGCATCGACTGCTCCCCGCCCCAACTCATACTGGGCCTGGGTTGGTTCTTCTTTGTATTCCTGTCCCCAATGGAAGGAAACGACGACCACATCGGCCTGCTTCCGAGCAGAACGCACGTCTTCTTTGACCAAGTCCAGCCTGGCCGGCGCAACCCCGGGCAGGATATCTGTGGCTGCCCAGTTGTGGGGCTCCCTTGTATAGACAAACCACATCTCTGTGTAGGCCAAGAATGCTATCCTTAGGCCCCCCTGTTCCACGATGAGGGGGGTTCGGGCCTCCGCTAGGTTCCGGCCAGCGCCGGCAAAGCCGATCCCCGCCTCGCCGAGGATATCCATAGTCTGGAAGAGAACTTGATTATCATAATCCAGGATGTGGTTGTTGGCTAGCGATACCACGTCCACTCCCCCATAGGCCAGGCCCCATACTGACTCCGGCTCCCCGCGGAACATGTTGAGAAACCGGCCGCCAACCCCCAGGGGGCACTCCAAGTTGGCGAAAACCAGGTCGGCCCCCTTAAGGGTGGGAGCCACCTGCTCAAAGGGATAGGTCCATCCCCTCTTCAGCTGAAGCCCTTTAACCTTGCGCTCGAACATGATATCGCCAACGGCCATCATCAACACTTCAGGGTCCTCTTCCTCAACCTGGTCCGCCAGCTGCTTTAGGAACTGATCGATCTTCGTTCGTCGACGGGGATAAAACGAAGCAAGCCTGTCCGCCAGCCAGCCTTGGGGCACCGGGATCAGATAAGCCCGCTGTTGCAGCTGGCAATCAACAAGCTGCAAAGGCTTGAGTCCAGCCCAAAGGCCTTCGGGGGATATGATTCCCGCCACATCCAAGCCCTTGGCAACAAGCTCAACGATCTCCCCTTCGGACTTAGGTTTAATGTGCCCGGCCAATTCACCGAGGGATTTTTCCCACAGGGACTCATATTCCTCGGCTCCATAGCAGCTCATGGCCCCATCCGCAAGGAGCTCCTCAAGGTTCACCGGTCCCACCATAGGGTGGAGGCGGTTGACCACCAGGATCCCCGCCCTTTCCTTTAGCGGAAGGGCCCCCTCCAGGTCTTCGCCAGCATCACATACGAAAAAGTCTAGACCTTGCTGACTGGTGGTGGTAACCAGTTCAACCTCTTCCAAGGACCAATCGGCTACGGCCCACTGG
Source organism: Bacillota bacterium (assembly GCA_012522085.1). Taxonomy (GTDB): domain Bacteria; phylum Bacillota; class Limnochordia; order JAAZLZ01; family JAAZLZ01; genus JAAZLZ01. The sequence goes on from JAAYLE010000102.1 coordinate 16,536, forward strand.
AGTTCATGCGGGACGCCCACCCGGATGGGTCGGTCCAACCCAGCCTTGACCCCCAATAGCAAAATGCCCACCAAGATGACAGCCGCCGGTGACCGGCCCATAACTCCCACCCCTTTGATATGTACGTGGGTCTGGGGGCCATTATGAAGCATTCCAGGGGCTTCCCCACTGACCAGAGAGGGAGTCATCAGTCCAAAGCTCCCTTGGGTTGCGCTGTAGAGGTAAACAGAGCTCACGGCCTGCTAACGCGAGCACCAAGTGCTTGAAGGGGTAAGACCTCTGGATTCAGCATCTACTCGAGGCGTTCCCGCGAATTGCGGGACGGTATCGGACTTGGTTGATGGCGAGAGATGGACTATCGGCCCTATGCGCCGGAGCAAAGAAATGAGTGAGATTGCTTAGAGCTACGGTTACTATGGCGTGTTTACGTCTATTGCTTTTCACCTCCCCGACATCCGGTCAAGTCCCAAATGTGGTGTAAATTCTCCTCCTGGTTGTTGAGTTCAAGCGGCAGTGCTTCGCTTCGGTTCCGTCTGCGCAGGTTCGTTGTCACTTTCTGAGCGTTTGTGCTCCCAGTAGGCTTC
>JAAYLE010000010.1 GCA_012522085.1 Bacillota bacterium
ACTAAGGTAGGCGAAGGAACCACCCTCAAGGCCTGGATCAACTGCAAGCGGGGGTGAATGCCGTGCCCGAGTATTTTCACTCGGTGACTTTGGACCGGGACAAATGTAAAGGCTGCACCAATTGCATTAAGGGCTGTCCCACCGAAGCCATCCGGGTGCGGGACGGCAAGGCGGTCATCATCGAAGAACGGTGCATCGACTGCGGCGAATGCATCCGGGTTTGTCCCAACCGGGCTAAAGCCGCGCTGACGGAAGGGCTTAAGGATATCGCCCGCTTCCAGCGGCCCATCGCTCTCATTCCCCCGTCCTTCTACGGGCAGTTCCCTCCTCAGGTAAGCCCCGGAAGCATCGCGGCGGCTTTGCAAGCCATCGGGTTTGCGCGGGTCGTTGAGGTTGGCTTAGCTGCGGAGTATGTGACGGAGGCGGTCGTTAAGTATGTTAAAGAACACCGCACCCCCAGACCTCTCATTTCTTCCGCTTGTCCGGCGGTGATCCGCTTGATTCAGGTGCGGTTTCCATCTTTGGCGGATCTCATCATCAGAGTAGAGGCGCCAATTGAAGTTGCCGCGGTTATCGCTAGGGAAGGGGAAGAAGGGGAGGGCATGTTTTTCATCAGCCCCTGTCCTGCCAAGGTGACCTCCATCAAGCAGCCCGTCGGCAGGGCCAGCTCGGGGTTGGATGGGGCCCTAAGCATGGCGGAGGTTTTTGGACAGATCTTGCCCGTCGTCCGGAGAGTCGAGCCTTTGCCCGGGTATCCCCAAGCCTCTCGTATTGGCACTAGCTGGGGTCGATCGGGGGGAGAACGGGAGGGAGTTGCCGGTCGCAGCCTGGCTGTCCATGGCATCCACCATGTGATTAAGATCTTTGAACTTATTGAGCAGGGAGGGTTGACTGATTATGAGTTCATCGAGGCCCAATCATGCCCCGCAGGATGCGTGGGCGGATGTCTGACGGTGGAGAATCCCTTCGTCGCTGAAACGAACCTAAGGTATATCGCGTCGACTTATCCAAGGGGATGGGGCCAGCGACCCAAAGTCGCCGACGAAGTCTTGCGGCTCGTCAAACCCATCACCCCGCGGAAGATCTGGCAGCTTGATGATGATGCCGCTCGGGCCATGGCTAAGCTCCTCCTCCTTCAAGAAACGGAGAAGGAACTGCCCGGTTTGGATTGCGGCTCCTGCGGATCCCCCAGCTGTCGTACATTGGCCGAGGATATCGTTCGTGGCCGGGCATCCATCAACGACTGCATCTTTAACCTGCGGGAGCGGGTGCGCCGGCTCGCTGAGGAGATGGTGGATCTTGCCGGGAAACTACCGCCAGCTATGGCCGGAGGAGAAGGTGAGACAATTGACCCTAAGTGACCTAGCCCAAAAGCTCCAACTACAGTTTCATACCCATTCTCGCGAAGCCAAGGAGGTGACCGGTGGGTACGCGGGCGACTTGTTGTCCGATGTGATGGCCAACGCCCGGGATGGACAGGTATGGTTGACGATTCAGGTCCATGAAAACATCGTTGCGGTGGCTCTGCTGACCAATGTGGCCGGGGTGATCATCACCGGGGGGAGAAGGCCCTTGCCGGAGACTGTCGAGCGAGCCCGGGAAGAAGGTGTTGCCATTCTGAGTTCTGATCTTTCCACCTTCACCTTGGGCGGAGAGATTTATCGGCTGTTGGAGGAACGGAATGCGCTGGTTCACGGCTGACCTGCATGTGCATACCGATCTTTCCCCTTGTGCCAAGTCCATGTCCCCAGATCAAGTCGTCCGGGCGGCAGAAAGTGCAGGCGTAGATGTCATCGCCATCTGCGATCACAACTCGGCCGCCAACGTGGCCGCGGTCCAAGCGGCGGCTGCACAAGTAGTGGTCCTGCCGGGACTGGAAGTCAACACCCGGGAAGAAGTCCATTTGGTTTGCCTATTTGACCATCTGGAAGGAGCCCTTGCTTTACAGGAGATGGTCTACCGGGAGTTGCCGGGGGAAAACGACGAAGGGATCTTCGGTCCCCAGTGGTTGTACAACGAAGCGGGAGACAGGATTGGCCTTGAGCGCAAGTTCCTGGCCGGAAGCTGTCGGCTCAGCATGCAAGCAGTCATCGCCTTGGTGAACCGTCTGGGGGGGCTAGTCATTGCTCCCCACCCGATGCGGACCTACGGCGGCATAATCGGGGTGTTGGGCTTCATTCCTAAGGACCTTCAACTTGGGGCGATTGAGGCGCCCCCGTCGGGATGGCCGCACCACTCTCCCCTGGGGGAGATTCCCGGGGTAATAGCGTCCGATGCCCACCGAACAGAGGAAATCGGGCCCCACATGGCTTTCTACATGGAGCGGGTGGGACTGGAGGAGATGAAATACGCCTGGCGGGGCCTTGAAGGGCGCAGGACCCACCCCAAGTTCTTGATGGTAAAGGAGGCGTTGGGAAGATGAGCAAGTCGGTAGGGCTGCAAGAGGAAGTGTGGCCGGAGCTGGAGAGGATCATCCAGGAACACCGGGGCGATCGGTCAGCGTTGATCCAGGTCCTGCACCGCTGTCAGGAGCTGGTCGGCTATTTGCCCCGGGAGGTGCAGGTCAAGATCGCCGAGGGACTCGAGGTGTCGCTAGGGGAAGTGTACGGAGTGGTGAGCTTTTATTCCCTCTTCTCCACCAAGCCCAGGGGCAAATACCGCATCAGCGTTTGCAAGGGAACAGCCTGTTATGTGCGGGGTTCCATGGAAGTGTTAGAACGACTGGAGAAGGAACTGGGGATCAAAGCCGGGGACAGCACCGATGATGGTCTATTCTCGCTGGAAGTCGTCCGCTGCCTGGGAGCCTGCGGCCTGTCGCCGGTAATGACCATCAATGACAATACTTATGGGTTAGTCAAACCTGATGCTATTCCCCAGATCCTGCGTGCTTACCGTGCGGCGGGCGTGGCGTGAGAAGCGATGGAGGAACTTGCCTTACACATCTTAGATCTCATGGAAAATGCCCTGGAAGCTCAAGCTGCGCTCATTCTTGTCCAAGTGTGTGAAGATCATCACAAAGGACGTCTGCGGGTGATTATCCAGGATGATGGGCGGGGCATGACGAGGGAAGAGGTGCAGGCAGTCTGCGCCCCCTTTTTCACCACTCGCCAGGAGCGGCCCGTGGGGCTGGGTTTAGCCCTCTGGCGGCAAGCCGCGGAAAGTTGCGGCGGACGTACCTGGATAGACTCTGCCCCCGGTGAAGGAACGTTGGTCGGGGCCGAGTTTCAGTTGGGCCACGTGGACCTTCCTCCAATGGGGGATTTGGCTGGGACCCTAGCAGTGTTTCTCGGGGGGAGCCCCCAGGTGGACGTGGTGCTTAGGTACACTGTCGACGGCCGGAGCTGGACATTCGACACCCGTCAGGTCAGGGAAGTACTGGGGCCCGTTCCTTTGAACCATCCGCCAGTTGTCCGCTGGATACGGGAATATTGCTCGGAAAACATGGCCCGCTTGGGAAGGAGTGAGGAAGATGATCAGCCTTGATGACTTGCGGCGAATCAGGGATGAAGCACTGGCCACCATTGCCCTGCGGGAGGCGGGGGGCAGTGTGCAGGTGATTGTGGGCATGGGTACCTGCGGCATCGCCGCGGGAGCCCGGGAAGTCATGCAGGCGGTGTTGGATGAGCTGGAAAAACGTCGTCTATCTGAGGTTCTAGTCAGCCAGACAGGCTGCATGGGGCTTTGCGCCCAAGAACCCTTGGTTGAGGTCGTCGACGCGGAGGGAAGGCGGGTCCTGTACAAGAAAGTGGATCCCTCCCGGGTACGTCAGATCATCGTTGAGCACGTGGTCAACGGACGAATCATCCCTGAGTGGACTTTAAACGTAGCCGAAGGGAGGGAGGATGGATGAAGATTTACCGCTCCCATGTACTTGTTTGCGGTGGGACTGGTTGTCATGCCTCCGGCAGTGAGAAACTCCAGGAAGCCCTGCGCAGGGAGCTGGCAGCCAAAGGACTGGATCGGGAGGTATTGGTGGTCGAAACGGGCTGCTTCGGTTTTTGCCGCTTCGGGCCGAACATGATGGTCTACCCAGAAGGCGTCTTTTACATCCAAGTCAAGCCCGAGGATGTGCCCGACCTGGTGGAACAGCACTTCCTCAAGGGAAGGGTTGTCAAAGAGCTTCTGTATCATGAGCCCGATACCGATCTGACCGTCGCCGACGTAAGTGAGATTGACTTTTTCCGGAAGCAGCGTCGCTTGGTCCTGGAAAACTGCGGCGTCATTGACCCGGAAGTCATTGAAGAATACATCGCCCGGGAAGGTTACACGGCCCTGGGCAAGGTTGTAACGGAGCTGACCCCAACCGAAGTCATCGACATGGTTAAAGCCTCGGGCCTGCGAGGAAGAGGGGGCGCAGGCTTTCCTACCGGGCTGAAATGGGAGTTTGTCCGCCGGAAGGATAGCCCGATCAAGTACGTTGTCTGCAACGCGGACGAGGGCGACCCGGGCGCCTTCATGGACAGGAGCACCCTCGAAGGCGATCCCCATCGGGTCTTGGAAGGGATGGCCATTGCCGCCTATGCCGTCGGGGCTAATCAAGGATACATCTACATCCGGGCTGAATACCCGATTGCGGTCAGGCGTCTTGACATAGCCATCCATCAAGCCCGCAAGCTGGGCCTCCTAGGCAAAGACATCTTCGGCGCCGGCTTTGATTTCGATGTGGAGATGCGGCTTGGAGCCGGAGCTTTTGTCTGTGGCGAGGAGACAGCTCTCATCAATTCCATTATGGGAGAGCGGGGAGAGCCTCGACCAAGGCCGCCCTTCCCCGCCGATGAAGGCTTGTGGGGCAGGCCGACCCTCCTCAGTAATGTGGAGACTTACGCCAACATCCCCACCATCATCCGCAAGGGTCCCGAGTGGTTTGCCCAAATCGGCACCGAGCGTTCGAAGGGGACTAAGGTGTTTGCCCTGGCTGGGGACGTCATCAACAACGGGTTGGTGGAAGTCCCCATGGGCACCAGTCTGGGAGAGATCGTCTTCGATATCGGCGGCGGCATACCGAAGGGAAAGAAATTCAAAGCCGCCCAAACGGGAGGACCTTCAGGGGGCTGCATCCCGGTCCAACATCTCAATACTCCCGTTGATTACGAATCCCTAGCCGCGATGGGCACCATCATGGGCTCAGGGGGACTAGTCGTCATCGATGAAGACACCTGTATGGTGGACCTGGCCAAATTCTTCCTCGATTTCGTGCAGGATGAGTCCTGCGGTAAATGTACACCTTGCCGCATCGGCACCAAGCGGATGCTAGAGATTCTCAATCGTATCAGCCATGGTGAGGGCCAGGAGGGGGACATCGACCTGCTCCTTGAACTTGGGGAAAGCATCAAACAGTCGGCCCTGTGCGGTCTTGGGCAGACGGCTCCCAATCCTGTTCTAAGCACCATCCGCTATTTCCGGGATGAGTATGAGGCCCACATCAAGGAGAAGCGCTGCCCGGCATCGGTTTGCGCCTCCCTGTTCCTATCTCCCTGTCAAAACAGCTGCCCCGCCGGAGTAGACGTTCCCGTTTACTTGGATTATGTCCGCCAGGGGAGGTTCCTCGATGCATATCTTGAGATCCGCCGGGAAAACCCCTTGCCGGCCATTTGCGGGCGGGTCTGTCACCATCCTTGTGAAAGCAAGTGCCGTCGGGAGAATCTGGATCAACCCTTATCCATCAAGGCCCTGAAACGATTCGTCGGCGATTATTACTACAGCCTCAACGGCTCCCGCCCCGTGGACGAAAAACCGGCGCCCAAGGACACTAAAGTAGCCATCATCGGGTCAGGCCCGGCAGGTCTAACCGCCGCCTATTACCTGGCTCGCAAGGGACACCAGGTCACTATCTTCGAGGCCTTGTCGGTCCCTGGCGGCATGCTTACCGTGGGCATTCCCGAGTATCGGCTGCCGAAAGATGTCCTCCAGATGGAGATCGACTCCATCCTGTCGTTGGGCATCAAGCTGCGAACGGGCATGGCCCTGGGCAAGGAGTTCACCCTGGCTGACCTCAAAGACTGGGGCTTCAACGCGGTCTTCGTCGCGGTGGGAGCCCATGGGGACCTGCGCTTGGGCATCGAAGGGGAGGACTTGGATGGCGTGATCCCCGGCGCCCGCTTCTTAAGGGAGTTGAACTTGGGGCGGAAGTTCTCCTTCCAAGGGCAGAAAGTCGTCGTGGTCGGAGGCGGCAATGTGGCCATTGACGCAGCCCGGTCGGCCCTGCGCCTTGGCGCCTCTGAAGTGACCATCCTTTACCGCCGTCGGGAAGCTGACATGCCGGCGGAACTAACGGAAATCAGCGAGGCGAAAAAGGAAGGCATCAAGATCTTGCCCATGACCAACCCCGCCCGCATCGTCGGCCGGGAAGGGAAAGTAGTCGGGGTCGTCGGCGACAAAATGGTGCCGGACGTGTTTGATGCTAGTGGCCGCCGACGCACAGTGCCTTCCGGAGAGACCTTCGCGATGGAGGCCGATGTAGTCATCCCGGCCATCGGCCAGCAGCCGGAGCTTCTCGGTTGGGAGAAGGATGTATCAGTTGGTCGGGGCAACCGGATCCAAGTTGGCGAGGACATGGCCACAACTCAAGAAGGCGTCTTTGCCGGCGGCGATTGTGTGACGGGCCCGGCCACGGTAATTGAGGCCATCGCCGCGGGGAAGCGGGCGGCCGCCAAGATCGACGCCTACCTGGGGGGCGACGGGCAAGTCACCGAGCCGAATGGCCTGCTGCGTCAACCCTCCGGAGAGCTTCTGGAAGAGGTCACCCCGAGGGAGGAGCCTGGCTGTTTGTCCGTCCAAGAGCGGATAGGCGGTTTTCTGGAAGTAGAAAGGGCCTACACTGAAGAAGCCGCTCGGCGGGAGGCTGCCCGCTGTCTGCGCTGCGATGTTCGTTAGAAGGGAGGCAAAGTCATGGCGGAAGTAACACTGACCATCGATGGCCAGCAGGTAAAGGTCCCCAAGGGCACGACCATCCTCCAGGCTGCCCGCCAGGTGGGCCGAGAGATCCCAACCCTGTGCTATCTGGAAGGGATCAATGCCATTGGCTCCTGTCGGGTATGCCTCGTTGAGGTACAGGGGGCCAAGACCTTGATGCCCGCGTGCGTTACTGAGGTGGCGGAGGGGATGACGGTCTTGACCAATTCCCCGGCAGCAAGGCGTGCCCGCCAGTTGAATCTGGAGCTGATTCTATCGGACCACCCTGACGAGTGCACCACTTGTCCCCGCAATCAAAGCTGTGAGCTGCAAGCCCTAGCGGAGAAAATGAATATCAGGGAAGTCCGCTTTCGAGGCCCAAGACCAAACTATGCCCTTGATGCCTCATCGCCCTCCATCGTGCGGGATCCGAATAAGTGCATCCTCTGTCGTCGTTGCGTTGCCGTGTGTGAGCAGGTCCAAGGGGTAGGGGCCGTTGTCCCCCTCGAGCGGGGCTACCGGACGACTATCGGCCCGGCCTTCCACGAACCGCTTCTGGAGGCGGCCTGCGTCCTTTGCGGCCAGTGCGTCGTCGCCTGCCCCGTGGGCGCCTTGTATGAGCGGGACTACACCGAAGAGGTTTGGGCGGCCCTCGCGGATCCGAACAGGCACGTTGTGGTCCAGACGGCCCCCGCCGTCCGGGTGGCCATCGGGGAAGAGTTTGGCCTTCCCCCGGGAGCGGTCACTACGGGCAAGCTGGTCGCGGCCTTGAGGCGCCTGGGCTTTGACCGGGTGTTCGATACTAACTTCACCGCGGACCTGACCATCATCGAAGAGGGAAGCGAGCTGCTTCACCGCCTGCAAAATGGCGGTCCCTTGCCCATGTTCACGTCTTGCAGCCCAGGGTGGATCAAATACATGGAGCATTTCTATCCTGAACTAATCGAGCATATATCCACCTGCAAGTCGCCCCAGCAAATGTTTGGCGCCCTGGCGAAGACTTATTATCCCCAGCAGGCGGGCATCGACCCGGCCGCGGTCACTGTGGTGTCCATCATGCCCTGTACGGCGAAGAAGTACGAAGCCCAGCGGCCGGAGATGAACTCCAGCGGCTTCCAGGATGTGGACTACGTCCTGACTACCCGGGAGCTGGCCAGGATGATTAAGACGGCCGGACTGGATTTTGCCTCCTTGCCGGAGGAGGAATACGATGATCCTTTGGGCATCTCTACCGGGGCGGGAGCCATTTTCGGCACTACCGGAGGGGTGATGGAGGCAGCCGTTCGGACTGTCTATGAGATCGTGACCAAGAATGAGCTTCCCGGACTCGATCTGCTGCCTGTCCGCGGCTTGGAAGGGGTCAAGGAAGCCACAGTGACCATCGGTGATACAACCCTCAAGGTTGCCGTGGCCCACGGCCTAGCCAACGCCCGGAAGGTGGTGGAGAGGGTTTTGAATAAGGAGGCCGACTACCACTTTATCGAAATCATGTGTTGTCCCGGCGGCTGCATCGGAGGTGGCGGCCAACCGATCACCCGGTTGGATGATGCGAAGCAGAAGCGAATGGAAGGCATTTACCAGGTCGATCGGGATCTGCCCATTCGCAAGTCCCACGAGAATCCCGCGGTGCAAAAGCTATATGAAGACTTCCTGAAAGAGCCCCTCGGGCATAAGTCCCATGAATTGCTCCATACTACCTATAAAGTGCGGAGCAGATTCGGCTCGGTGATGGAACACGTCTAACCCCAACGAGTAAAAGGGGGCATGGGCCGAACCCATGCCCCCTTTCATGTTGGGGCTTGACAACTAAGCCGAGTTGATTATAATGAATATCAGCGAGTAATAATTACTAAGTGTTTAGGGGGGCCAGCAAATGTCGGGAAAGAAGGTCACGGTGTACAGCACTAGTACTTGTCCCTGGTGCGATCGGGCTAAAGATTACCTGCGGTCCAAGAACGTTGATTTCGACGAGTTGGACGTTGCCAATGATCCCGAAGCCTTGGGGGAGATGATTCGTCTTTCCAACCAGATGGGCGTTCCTGTGATCACAGTGGATGATGAGGTAATCGTCGGTTTTGATCGTCAGCGGCTTGATGCGTTGCTGAATTAGTCGGGAAGGCGCGGATGCGCCTTCCTCCATCTTGGAGTAGAATAGTCTTGAGGTGATTCGGTGGAGAGAATAGCTGATGCCCTGCGTCAAGGAGGATATCGGGCTACACCCCAGCGGCTGGCTGTTTACCAGGCGCTCCTGGCGCGGGAGGACCATCCGTGTGTGGAGATGATCTACGCCGATCTGCAGGAGGCTTTTCCAACCATCAGCCTCAATACGGTCTACAATGCCCTGCAAGTTCTTTGCGATCTAGGTCTTGTTCGCAAGATCAATATCAAGGAGAATCAGCATCGCTACGATGCCAACATCCATCCCCATTCCCACCTAGTCTGTTTGCGCTGCTTCAGGATCATCAACGGCCCGGCCGTAACTAACGAGTGTCCCCAGGCCGACTTCGAAGGATTTGAGGCCGTGGCCTGTGAAACTTATTTCTACGGGTACTGCAAGCAGTGTGCGGAAAAGTCCCCTTGCCCCAACAACGGAGCCAGAGGATAACGGCCTCGTCCTTCCCGAACCTTAGCGTTCAAATGTTTGGAAATATGTGGTATCATACTACTAGAGTGCGCCGGTTGGGGGAAGAATGGGTCTGGTAGTGTGCAAACATTTTGGAGGGACGCCGAATGGAGTTTGTCATCAAGCAGGGAGACATTTCCCTGGAAGAAGCTGATGCTTTGGTGAACGCTGCGGGCACCTCGCTAGTCATGGGATCGGGAGTGGCTGGTGCCTTGCGGCGGCGGGGCGGGGAAGAGATCAACCGGGATGCCGTTGCCCAAGGGCCCATTGGCCTCGGTCAAGTAGTCGTCACCCCGGCCTATCGGTTGAAAGCAAAACACGTGATTCACGCCGCAGCCATGCCCCATTACGGCGATGGTCGGGCGACCAGCCACAGCATCCGGGAGGCTACGTTGAATGCTTTGCTGAAGGCCGATGAATTAGGCTGCAAGAGCATTGCCATCCCGGCCCTGGGCTGTGGGGTGGCAGGTTTTCCCCTCGAGGAGGGCCTGCGGCTCATCCTCAAGGTGATCAAAGACTACAAACCTCGCAACCTTGAAAGCTGCCGCGTAGTCTTGTACTCTGCCGGGGAGTATGAGACTGGCCTGCGCATTGCCCAGGAGATCTAGACCCTCAAAGCCAGCTCGCCGATCAAATGGTCGATGAACTGCCGTGCTGTCCGTCCCGAGCGGCCGTTGTTCCAGACCTCCCATTCCAGGGCCCGTCGATGGAGGGTGGGCGTGTCGATGGCGAGACCATGCTGGCGCGCTAGGCCTTCCACGATTGACAAGTAGACGGCTTTGTCCGGAGCCAGGTAGGTGACGGTGATGCCAAACCGGTCGGC
>JAAYLE010000103.1 GCA_012522085.1 Bacillota bacterium
CCCATTGACATCCTGGTGAACAATACGCCCGTTGCCCGAGGCGAAGTGGTTGTCGTGGGAGAGCAGTTTGGGGTGCGCATCACGGAAATAGCAAGCACTACCGATCGGATCAAGACCCTAGAATGAGAAAGGAGGGGGAATGGGTTGGACCTTAGCGAATACAAGGATGTATTTGCGGCTGAAGCAAGGGAGTATATCCAATCCCTAAACGATGACCTCCTGGACTTGGAACAACATCCCCATGATATGGAAGTCCTGGATAGGATGTTTCGTGGAGCCCACAGCCTCAAAGGGATGGCTGGCACCATGGGCTACGATGAACTGCAACAGTTCACCCACGAGATGGAAAACGTTCTAAATGCTTTGCGGCAAGGTCGACCCGTTGATGTAGAGATCATCAACCAGCTGTTCACCGCCTTCGACCTGTTAGAGATCTTGCTCGAGGAAAGCTTAGAACACGGGGAAGCAAAGACGGATACAAGGGAGATCCGGGAACAGCTGAAAAGCTGGCTCGGCCAAGAAGCATCCTCCGTCCAGCCTAGCTTCGCCTTGGGGGAGCTGGACAAGGAAGAGATCAGACAGGCCAGCCAGCAGGGACAGCAGGCGTGGAATATCCGGGTTGTGCTGCGGTCCAATGTCTTGATGAAATCGGCCCGGGCCTACACAGTCATCCAGGCTTTAGCCAGGATCGGGACCATCGTCCAGACTTCGCCTCCGATGGCCGACCTAGAGGAGGAACGATTTGGCAACGAGTTTTCCATCCTCCTTTTGTCTAAAGCTGCGGCCGAAGACATCAAGAGCATATTTGACAAGATATCTGAAATCGATCATGTTGCCATTGCCGAATTGGACATGGCCGCGGCCAAAGCGCCGGCCCAAAGCCAAGTGACTGCGACCAGCCGTCGGACCGAGCATTTCGTCCGGGTGGAAACGGATCGCTTGGACAAGCTGCTCAACCTGGTGGGCGAGTTGGTCATTAGCCGCACTCAAGTGCTGGAACTCGGCTCGATGCTGGATGACAACACTGCCCGCAGCGCTATCGTTCAGCTCGATCGGGTGACTACCGAACTTCAGTACGCGGCCATGAGCCTCAGGATGGTGCCCATCAGGCAAGTTTTTGACCGCTTCCCCCGCATGGTCAGGGACCTGGCCCAGGCCGGAGGGAAACAAGTCCAACTCAAAATCACCGGACAGGAGACAGAGCTTGATCGCTCCCTCGTCAACGATCTAGGTGAACCCCTCGTTCATCTGCTGCGCAACGCCGTCGACCACGGCTTAGAAAGCCCTGAGGAGCGTTTGGCTGCGGGGAAAAGTGAGGTCGGCACCATTTCCATTGCGGCCCGTCACGAAGGCAGCCATGTAGTTATCGAAATAAGTGACGACGGCCGAGGAATGGACGTGGACAGGATCCGCCAGAAGGCCATCGAGAAAGGGCTAATCACCCCGGAGGCCAATTTGTCGCCGCGAGAATTGCTGGATTTGATTTTCCAGCCCGGCTTTAGCACCGCGGAGAATGTGACGGACATATCCGGCAGGGGAGTGGGGATGGACGCCGTTCGTTCCGCGATCCAACTCTTGAATGGTTCCGTTGAACTTGCAACTGAGCTCGGGAAGGGAACGACGGTCACCATCAAGCTGCCCTTGACCTTGGCGATCATCAAAGCTCTAATGGTTCGCTCCAGGAACGAAATCTATGCCATCCCTATTCAGTCGATCCAGGAAAACATCCTGGTGCCGCGGCAACAAGTCAAGACTATTCAAGGAGAAAAGGTTATCACCTTGCGGAACCAAGTTCTGCCGCTCATCGACCTTGCCACCCAGTTGGATGCGGGGGGCTTGGAAGATAGGAACATGTTGTCGGTCATCGTGGCCAACGTCGGCCAAGACATGGTCGGCTTGGTGGTGGACGAACTATTGGGTCAGCAGGAAGTGGTCATTAAGACCCTCGACAACAATCTAGCCAGCAGCCCCGGCATCGCTGGAGCCACCATATTGGGGAACGGGCAGGTTGCCCTCATCTTGGATGTAGCTGGCTTGCTCCAGCAGGGGATGGCGTCATATAGAGCAAAAGCCCAATAACTGGCACGAGTACATAACGGGGAGGTGTTCATAGCCACGACCCCACGGGGAATGGCGTAATTGCTATGGCCAATACCATCCTAGTAGTAGATGATACCGCCTTCATGCGCATGATGATCAAGAATGTGGTGCAAAAACACGGATATCAAGTCATCGGCGAGGCTGGTGACGGTGAGGAAGCCATCGCCAAATACAAGGAGCTCCGTCCGGACCTGGTCACAATGGATATTACCATGCCCAAACTAGACGGGATAAGTGCCATTAAAGCAATTATGGAATTTGATCCTAACGCCAAGATCATCGTCTGCAGTGCCATGGGCCAGAAAGCCATGGTCATTGAAGCTTTGAAGTCCGGAGCGAAGGATTTCCTTGTCAAGCCTTTTGAAGCCGACCGAGTCATTGAAGCTCTGCAAAAGGCGGTTGGCTAAGGGCGGTGCTTTAGTTGACATACGACCGCAAACAGGATGAATTCAGACTGGATGTGCTGAAGGAGCTAGGCAATATCGGGGCGGGCCACGCCACCACCGCACTATCAAGACTACTTGGCAACAAGAAGCTTACCCTCGTGGTGCCTCAGGCCATGATCGTGGGGATGCAAGAAAGCATGGGCCTTTGCGGCGGACCGGAGTCCCTGGTTGGCGCTATCTACATCAGGGTTTCCGGGGGCCTGTGCGGCCATATGGCTTTACTTCTTCCCTTCACGAGCGTCCAAAGCCTTCTTGGCTATTTATTAGGAGCAACACCCCAAGAGTTCAGCGATATGGAGTTGTCAACCCTCCAGGAGGTTGGCAATATCGTTGTAACCTCTTATTTGAATGCCTTGGCCGAAATGACCAATACGGTACTTTATCCGTCAGTCCCCGCGGTGGCCGTCGACATGGCTGCGGCGGTGTGGAGCTCCATCCTGGCAGGCGCAGAAGTGGCCGATTACATTACCATTGTCCAGACTGGTTTTCAAACCGATGCTGAAATCATCGACGGCACCATCGCCTTCATCCCTGATGAAGAAGACTTGGCCAAGCTTCTGGAGGCCTTGGGCATGGGAGAGCTCTGATGGAGGAAGTTTTTGTCAATATTGGGGAAATCAAGGTGTTAACACAAGAGGGACGTCTTGTTGCTGTAGGACTGGGTTCCTGCGTCGGTTTGATCCTCTATGATGCTTTGGCTAAGGTAGGGGGTATGGCCCATGTCTTCCTGCCCACCAATCGAAAGGGAGGGGACAATCCGCACCCAGGCAAATTCGCAGATACCGCAGTTGCCGCGATGGTGGAGCAGATGACCGCCCTGGGGGCCCAGAAGCGTCGGCTCAAAGCGAAGATGGCGGGGGGGAGCCAACTTTTTTCTTACGGTGCTTCGGTCATGGATGTAGGCAGGCAAAATGTAGAGGCGCTGCAAAGGGAGCTGCAGACGGCGGGCATTCCCCTAGTGGCCAGTGATGTCTTAGGCTCCCGGGGACGCAAACTGATTTTTGACGTGGGTACAGGACAAGTGTTGGTCTTCGTCATTGGCCAGGAACCGGTTGAGCTGTGACCCTCTGCCTGCGGCATAGAATCCACCTTTAGTCGACATGCTAAGGGGAGAAATGCCGCGGAAGGGGGAGGAATGTTGGATCTGGAGCGTGGCACTACTCGTATTTACACCTGTCCCATCTGCCGGGTAGACACACCCCACACCGTCTGCAGCCGGCGGGGCGGAGTGTACGCCATCCTGTGCAGTAGTTGTGCCAGCGGATCCCTAGTTCGGGAAGAAGACTTGCGATTGCACCAGTTCCGCTGGGAGGAAGAGTTGCGTCAAATCCTGGAGAACCTTAGTATCCATGAGGATTTTGATGGTGATTCTTGATCCTTGGGGGTGAACGCATGTCCAAGGATGAACGGCTGGGCTGGATCGGCCTGAATATGGTGCCGGGACTAGGTCCAAGGCGCATCCGCCGCCTGGTCGACTGCTTGCAGGGTGCTCAAGAGGCTTGGCAAGCTCCCGAACATCTCTTAGCGGAGGCTCTAGGCATCCGTCTAGCCCGGAACGTAGCCCGCCATCGATCGAAGCTGGACCCGGTGAAGGAATTGGAGAAGGCCCATAATCGGGGACTGCGCATCCTCACTCCCATCTGCCCTGACTACCCTCCCCTCCTCAAGACTATCGTCGATGCTCCCGCCGCCTTGTATTGTTGGGGTGAAATTCCCCAAGGCGCGGGGGTAGCCTTAGTGGGCACCAGGCAGCCATCGCCGGCAGGGCAAGTGATGGCCCATCGACTAGGTTTTGAATTAGCCAGGCACGTTCCCGTAGTCAGCGGCCTGGCCCGAGGCATCGATGGCCTTGCCCATCGGGGCGCCATCCAAGGAGGCGGGACAACATGGGCCGTCCTCGGTTCGGCCCTCGACCGCATCTATCCCCCGGAACATACTGACCTGGCCTATGCGATCGCTTCCCAGGGAGGAGCTGTTTTGAGCGAGTATCCCCTAGGCACCGGGCCGCGAAGGGGACATTTCCCCGCGCGGAACCGAATCATCAGCGGACTCTCCCTGGCAGTCGTCGTAGTTGAAGCCCCAACTCGAAGCGGAGCCTTAATTACCGCGGATTTGGCCCTGCAGCAGGGCAGAGAAGTCCTGGCGGTCCCCGGCAGTCCCACTAATCCCCAGTGCCAGGGAAGTAATCTTCTCATTCAACAAGGAGCAAAACTAGTTCAGGGGGCCGGCGACATCCTCGAGGAAATCGTTCCGTTCACCCTGCCTGCGTTGACGCGGATTGACTCCCATTCCTGAAAGTTATATGATGGGCGCAGGGTTTACTAAACCCTGAGAATGGCCGCAAGAGGGGTGTGTCGTGTCTGACGAACGCATTATCACCGCAATTAAATGGTTGCTAAAAACCATCTTAGCTAATGGCCGCAACCCGATCCCAGTGCAGGATGCAGTCCACGGACTGCTCGATGCTGGTTTTGAGCTCGAGGAGATCGATGCAGCCGTCGACTTGCTGGTTGCGTTGCCGAATTTGATCCAGCCCGAGGGGGGATTGTGCAGTGAGTTTGACCCTGATTCCCAGGCGATGCGGGTTCTGACCCCAGCAGAGAAAGTCAAACTCCCCCTCGAAGCGCAAGAGTGGCTTTGGCGATTGCTAGGCGCCGGCCTGATCAGCCGTGAGGAGGCCGAGTATATTCTGCAGCACGCTATGGCTTTAGACGTTGGCGAAGTGGGGGTCCCCGAGCTGAAATGGATCATCGCTCAGATCTTAGAGGATGAAACCAGGGCCTTGCTGCTGGCCACCACCCCCACCAAAGCCGAACTGAGAAAAGCCTGGGAAGCTGGCTTAATCAACTAAGGCTGTTTGCGGAGGTGACATAGTGGCTAAGGCCCTAGTTATCGTCGAATCACCAGCTAAAGCAAGGACCATTACCAGGTTTCTGGGCCGCAATTTCGTCGTCAAGGCCTCCATGGGCCACGTCCGGGATCTGCCCAGGAGCCAATTTGGTATTGATATCAACAACGGCTTTCAGCCCAAGTACATCACCATCAGGGGCAAAGGGAAAATCCTGGCTGAGCTGCGAAACGAGGCCAAGAAGGTTGACAAGGTCTATCTGGCCACCGACCCGGACAGGGAAGGAGAGGCAATTTCCTGGCATCTAGCCCAGGCATTGCAGCTAGATGAAAGCAGCAACTGCCGGATCGAGTTTAGCGAAATCACCAAGCCTGCCATCGAGAAGGCGTTGGCCAAACCGCGCCCCATCGACGCCGACCTGGTCGATGCCCAGCAAGCCCGCCGGGTGCTAGACCGGATGGTCGGCTATCAACTGAGCCCCCTCCTGTGGAACAAGGTGAGGAAAGGACTCTCTGCGGGGCGGGTGCAATCGGTCGCGTTGCGCCTCATTTGTGACCGGGAAGAGGAAATTGACGCCTTCGAGCCCGAAGAGTACTGGTCCATTACCGCGAGGCTCAGACCGGAAGACAAAGAAGAAATCTTCATTGCCAAGCTCCACCGACAGGGCCAGGAGAAGATAGCCATCCCCAACAAGGAGGCGGCGGATAAGATCCTAGCTGACCTGACAGGCCACGATTGGGTCGTAACGTCTGTCACCAAGAAAGAACGTCGCCGCTATCCAGCGCCGCCCTTTACAACCAGCAGCCTGCAGCAGGAGGCATCGAAGCGGCTGCGGTTCAGCGCCCAAAAAACGATGAGCCTTGCTCAACAGCTCTACGAGGGCCTAGACATCGGCAAGGGCAGCGTGGGCTTAATCACGTACTTGCGAACCGACTCGGTGCGAGTATCCGCTGAGGCCAAGGCCCAAGCGCGAAAGATGATTAAGGAGAATTTCGGGAGCGACTTTGTGCCTGCTAGATCACCCCAGTACAAGAGCAAAGGCGGAGCCCAAGACGCCCACGAAGCCATCAGGCCTACCGATGTATATCTGCATCCCGATTCCCTCAAGCCCTACTTGAAACGGGATCAACTGCGGCTTTACCGCCTGATTTGGGAGCGATTCGTCGCCAGTCAAATGGCTCCGGCCATCGTGGATACAGTCGGCGTCGATATCCAGGTTGGAGGGTACACCTTCCGGGCAACGGGCTCGGTGATCAAATTCCCTGGCTTCATGACCCTCTACATTGAGCAGGAGGAGGAGCCCGCGGAAAGTGAAGAGGGAGTCTTGCCTGACCTTGAGGAGGGGCAGAAGGTCAAGCCTTTGGAGATCATTCCCAAACAACACTTCACCCAACCGCCGCCCCGCTACTCAGAGGCCTCATTAGTCCGCACTATGGAGGAGCTAGGGATCGGTCGACCCAGCACTTATGCCCCCACCATCGACACCCTCCAGAAGCGCGATTACGTTTACATGGAGGACAGACGATTTCATCCAACGGAACTGGGGAAAATAGTCGTTGCCCTGCTTAAGGAGCACTTTCCCAATATCATCGATACGGAGTTTACCGCCCAGCTGGAGCAAAGGCTAGATGAGATCGAAGAAGGCAAGGAAGACTGGGTCGAAGTAGTCAAGGAGTTCTATGTGCCCTTCGCCAAACAAGTTGATGCGGCCAAGGAGCATATGGAGGAAGTCTCCCTCCCCGACGAGGTCACCGAGGAGGTTTGTGAGCTGTGTGGGCAAAACATGGTGATCAAACATGGGCGTTTCGGCAAGTTCCTGGCATGTCCGGGCTTTCCCGAGTGTAAGAACACCAAGCCCATCCTCAAGGAGATCGGCGTTGAGTGTCCCAAGTGCAAAGGGCAGGTGGTCGAACGGCGCAGTAAACGGGGACGCGTCTTTTATGGCTGCAGCAACTATCCTGAATGCCATTTTACCATGTGGAATCGACCTACCGGACAGCGGTGCCCCGAGTGCGGCGAACTCCTGGTGATTAAAGGCGGCAGACGGGGTGAGTCCATCGTATGTTCCAACAAGGAATGCGGGTACAAAACAAAAGGATAACAGTGGTAGGCGGGGGGCTGGCCGGCTGTGAGGCGGCCTGGGGAGCGGCGCGCCTGGGGGTGGAAGTAGACCTTTGGGAAATGCGGCCCGCGAACATGACTCCGGCCCACGAAACAGACCAATTGGCGGAGCTGGTCTGCTCCAATTCCTTTGGCGCCCAGCGGGTCGACAGCGCCCCTGGTCTGCTGAAAGCGGAGATGGTCATGCTTGGTTCATTGCTGTTGGAATGTGCAGCAGCCTGCCAAGTTCCCGCCGGGGGCGCGCTGGCCGTCGACCGAGAAGCTTTCGCCGCCGCCGTGACCGAGCGCATCACGGCGCACCCATCGATCCGACTCATCCGGGGAGAAATCGATGCCATCCCCCCGGGAATCGTCGTCATCGCTACTGGCCCCCTCACTTCACCCGATCTGGCCGCTGCCATTGAGAAACTCACCGGAGAAGAATCCCTCTATTTCTACGATGCGGCAGCCCCCATCGTCACCACCAAATCCATCGACCAAGAAAAAGGGTTTTGGGCCTCCCGCTATGGCCGAGGCCCGGCAGACTACTTCAACTGTCCCCTGACGAAGGAGCAGTACGAACATTTCTGGGAGGAATTAACAAACGCCAAAGTAGCCGCCGCCCACCTTCCCGGGGAGGAGACGAAGGTCTTCGAGGCCTGCATGCCCATTGAAGAATTGGCCCGCCGGGGTCCCCAGACATTGCTGTTCGGTCCTTTAAAGCCTGTTGGCTTGACCGACCCCCGCACGGGCCAGAGGCCCTTCGCGGTGGTCCAACTCAGACTAGAAAACAAGCTGGGGACCCTGATGAACATGGTCGGGTTCCAGACCCGTTTGCGTTGGGATGAGCAAAGGCGCGTCTTTTCCCTGATCCCGGCCCTTGCCCAGGCGGAATTCGTCCGGCTGGGAGTAATGCACCGCAACACTTTCATCCACAGTCCTCGGCTCCTGGAGCCTACCGGGCAGCTGCGAAAGCTTCCCCGCGTCTTTTTCGCCGGGCAGCTAACCGGGGTCGAAGGGTACATGGAGTCGGCCGCTTCGGGCCTTTGGGCGGGCATCAACGCGGCCAGGCTGGCCATGGGCGAGGAACCATTGGCATTGCCGCCCACAACCATGCTAGGGGCCCTCTTGGCTCATATCAGCAACAGTCCATCCCAAGACTTCCAGCCGATGAACGCCAATTACGGCCTACTGCCGCCCCTCGCCCAGAAAATCCGCAATAAGGCCCGCCGAAATCAAGCCTTGTCCGAGCGAGCTCTTAAAGACATGGAAGCCTTCCTGGCAAAGTGGCAGGGACTGGCCCCACAGTAGGCAGGTGAGACCAATCAGACATTATCTACCCGCTTTTCTAGGTTACTTGCAAGGTGAGCGGGGTGCATCACCCCACACCATTGCCGCTTACGAGAGGGATCTAAAGCAGTTTTTCGATTTCATCGACCAGTGGTTCCCCGACACAGATGGAGCGGTCGATGTTCAGCTGCTGCGCTGGTATCTGGCCAGCCTTTGGCGAAAAGGCCTAGCCCGGACCACCATCGGCCGGAAACTAGCTGCCCTGCGTTCTTTTTACCGTTATCTGGCCCGGATGGGAGCGGTCAGCGATCCCGTCGCCCTAGACCTTGCGACGCCGAAAAAGGGGCAGCCGCTGCCGAAGTTCCTGGAAAAAGATGAAGCGCAGACCCTGTTGACCCGGCCAGATACGACCACGCCCCTTGGCCTTCGGGATCGGGCCATTTTAGAAACCCTCTACGGAGGGGGACTTCGCGTCGGAGAACTAGTGGATCTGAACTTGACCGATCTCGACTTGAAGCGGGGGCAGCTTCGGGTCATGGGCAAAGGTCGGCGACAGCGAATCTGCCTCGTTGGCCAGCCGGCCCTCGAGGCTCTCCAAGTCTACCTAAGTAAGGCAAGGCCGAAGCTCAAATCCCCCCGGTCGGAGGATGCGCTCTTTCTCAACAGCCGTGGGGGCAGGCTCACGGCCCGAGGGGTGCAAATGATCGTGGGGAAATATGGTCCGGTATCCCCCCATGCCCTGCGTCATTCTTTTGCCACCCACCTATTAGAAGGGGGAGCCGACCTGCGGTCCGTCCAGGAGCTGTTGGGGCATGCCAGTTTATCGACCACCCAGATATACAC
>JAAYLE010000104.1 GCA_012522085.1 Bacillota bacterium
TAAAGAGACTGGCACTATGGGTCTTCAGGGGGCCCATTTTTCGTTTGTTCTGCACTGAATTTGCCCAGCACAGCCAAAAAGGGTGCCTTTCTGCGGTTTGAAAAGCACCCTTTATCGACAGTCTGAGACCGCCGGGGGTTAACCCCCGGCGGTCTTTTTTGCCCCCCCGCCGGTAGATATGATCAAATCAAAGCAGGAATTCACAAAGCAGATAGCTAATAGAAAAAACAGTACCAATGGCGCGTCCTATCACTCTAGTTATTGTCCACGGCATGATTTTATAAAAGAATCAGCAGTCCGATTCCAGACGGCAGATCTAGACCGAATCCAACTATGACGCCGCTGTATAGGAGTTCATCTGGGAGGAGGTGGCGTGGAGAAGAAATACACCAGTCAGTTTCTGACAATAAGACATTATTCATGATGGGAGGTTCCGTAAATGAGAAAGGGAATCGTTCTAGTTGGCATACTCTCCTTGATCCTGGCCTTAAGCGGAATGGCGCTGGCAGAGAACGTAATCAAGATCGGGGCCATCTATCCCCTTTCCGGTCCGATGGCTGGTACGGGACAGATGCTGAGAAACGGTGTGTTGATGGCCATCGACATCATCAACAACAAACACGACTTCGATTTCATCTTCGCTGATACCGAAGGGATCCCCAGCCTGGGAGGAGCTAAGATCGAAGTCATCTTCGCCGACAGCGGCGGCGATCCGAAGACCGGCATGAGTGAGGCGGAGCGGCTCATCACCTCCGAAGGCGTCGTCGCGTTGGTTGGCTGCTACCAGAGTTCAGTAACGAAGACGGCGAGCCAGGTGGCGGAGCGCTACGGCATCCCCTACGTCAACGGCGACTCTTCGTCTCCTGAACTGACGGAGCGGGGCTTCCAGTGGTTCTTCCGCACCGACCCCCACGACGGCCTGTACGCCAGGCAGCAGTTTGAGCACCTGGTCGAGCTGGAGAAGCAGTCGGGCAAGAGCCTGCGCCGCGTCGCCATCGTCCACGAGAACACGGAGTTTGGCACCCAGCTGGCGAGGGCCCAGGAAGCCCTAGCCAAGGAATTTGGCTTCGAGGTTGTTGAGCGCCTGGCCTACACCACCGGCGCCACCAGCCTGAACAGCGAAGTCACCAGGCTCATGGCCGCCAAACCCGACGTGGTCATGATGAACGCCTACATTTCTGACCAGATCCTGTTCACCAAGACCTTCAAGACCATGCGGTTCGCCCCGACAGTATGGCACAACAGTGCGGCCCCCGGCGAGCCGGACTACCTGGCTTCCGTCGGCGCAGACGGCAACTACCTGTTCCTGCGCCAGGGCTTCTGTAAGGACCAGGCGACCAACAAACCGGTCATCACCGAGGTCATGAATCGCTTCCGGGAGAAGTTCGGACAGGAGATGCTAGCCGATGCGGTCCGGTCCTTCCATGCGCCCATCGCGTTGGCTGACGCCATCAACCGGGCCGGGTCCACCGATCCGGAGGCTATCCGCCAGGCCCTGCTCGAGACCGACATTCCCGGCAAGTACTGCCTGTCCCCGTGGGAGGGGATCAAGTTCGACCCCGAGACTGGCCAGAACATGTACGCCCAGTACATCATCTGCCAGATCCAGGAGGAGGACTTCTGGACGGTCTATCCCGACACCTTCGCCACCAGGGATGCCGTCTTCCCCTTCCCCAGCTGGGATGAACGGTAAGTAAAGCAAGGGGGGGCCAAACGGCCCCCTCATTTTTCTTCTATCCTCGCCTTAATCGACTCCACCAGCCCGGTCTCCGGGAGTTCATATTCCTCTATTCGTCCCTCATCACACAAGGCCGCCAGAGCCGGGTCCAGGGGCAACGAGGCCAACAAGGGGATCTGGAGGGCATCGGCCACTGCCTGTCCCCGACTGGGGCCAAAAAGCGCAAATTTCTCTTGACAGTGGGGACACACCCCATAGCTCATGTTCTCCACCAGCCCTAGGATGGGGATCCGCAACATCGCCGCCATGTTGACCGCCTTCTTGACCACCATGACCGCCAGCTCCTGGGGCGATGAGACCACGACAAGGCCATCGAGGGGCAGGGACTGCATGACGGTCAAAGGAGCATCCCCCGTCCCCGGAGGCAGATCCACGAACAGGTAGTCCAGCTCTCCCCAAACCACATCCTGCCAAAACTGTTTGACCACGCCGGCAATGATCGGCCCTCGCCAGATCACCGGATCTTCTTCCCTCTCCAACAGGAGGTTAATAGACATGACCGGAATCCCAAGCACCTTGCTCTTTACCGGGAGAAGGCCATGTTCACTGGCCGCTGCCCGCTCCCGAAGGCCGAACATCTTCGGGATGCTCGGCCCGGTGATGTCGGCATCGAGGATGCCGACCTTGTACCCCGCCCTGGCGAAGGATGCCGCCAGCAGCCCGGTGACGGAGGACTTGCCCACCCCGCCCTTGCCGCTCATCACGGCGATCACGTGCTTGATGTTGTTTAGCGGTCCCTGGGGGACCTGGAAATCGAACGGATGACTGGAGGGCTCCGCTTGTTCCGTCATTTAGCAACCTTCCCTTCCATAATGATTTGCTCCCTTGATTTTATACCTCTCCTCCCCCTGAGGAAAGCCTTAAGTGCCGATGCTTGCAAAACTTTGAAGAAAGGAAACGATTCCCTCTTTGTCGAAGGTCATGGCGACATCACTTCGTCGAAAGGAGGGCGCTCTATGCCAAGGGGACGAGTTCAAGAGTACATCGATGCCCGCGGGGATGAACTGGTCAGTCTCCTCCAGGCTTTAGTGCGGATTCCCAGCGTGGTGACCGAGGGCGAAGGGGAGTGCCAGGCCTTCGTCGAGGAGACGCTGCGCCCCTATTGCGACCAAGTCGACGTTTGGGAGCCCGACCACGAGGAGCTGGAAAGCCACCCCGCCTATTTTCAACGGGGAGTCCGCTATGATGGCCGGCCGAACGTCGTCGGCCTCATCAAGGGCAAGGGAGAGGGACGGTCCCTCATCCTCAATGCCCACGCGGATGTAGTGGCGGAAGGGCCCCATCACCTTTGGCCTGCCGGCCCGTGGGAGGGGGCGATCATCGACGGCAAGATCCACGGCCGGGGGGCGGCCGACTGCAAGGCCGGCCTGGCCATCGCCCTTTTCCTGGCCAAAATGTTCCGAGAGCTTGACATCGAACTGGGGGGCGATTTGTCCATCCACAGCGTCGTCGATGAAGAATGGGGCGGCGGGGGCAGCCTGAGCGCGGTGCTGAGGGGCTATGTTGCCGATGGGGTCGTCATCCTCGAACCAACCAATCTGATCATTTGCCCCGGCTGCCGCGGCGGGCAGACTTTTCGGATCACCGTCAAGGGCCGCGGAGCCCATCCCGTCGAATCCCACAAGGGCGTCAGCGCCTTGAAGAAGGCCATCTGGCTGATGGAATGCATGGATAAGCTGCAGGAATGGCGGCAGGAGCAGTGGCGAACGGAGCTGTTTAAGGACTTCCCCATTTTCGTCCCTTTGGTGATCGGCCGCATTGCCGCGGAAGAGTTCCCCAGCAAGGTGCCGGAAAAATGCATCATGGAGGGACTCATGGGGTACCACCCCCAGGAGGAATACCAAGATGCCCGCCGGGAGCTGGAGGAATTCATCGCCCAAGCAGCCCGGATGGATCCTTGGCTGCGGGAGCACGAGCCTCAGGTAGAATGGCTCGGCCTCAACAAGGAAGGCGCCGAGATCCCAACAGACCATCCCCTGGTAGTCGCGTTAAAGGACCATTTCCGGGAGGTCGCCGGGCGCGAGCCCCTCATCCAAGGCTTCCCGGCGGGAACGGACATGCCCTATTACGTCAGGTATGGCCGCATGCCCACCATCCTCTTTGGGCCGGGGGAACCGAAGGACTGCCACAGCATCAACGAAGCGGTCGCCATCGACGATCTGATCCTGGGAGCGAAGATCATGGCCAACTTCATCCTGGAGTGGTGCGCCACGGCTTGATATGATGCTGTCAAAGGGCATCTAAGTACTCGACAACGTTCATCCACATGGTTCGCATCTCTTGCGCTGCCTGGCCGTCGGGATCGTATGCCATCAGGGGCACACCCTCCACTACGGCTTTAACCACTGCCTCGTCGAAGGGTATTTTCCCCACCACCGGCGTTCCTCGCCCGCGGCAGTACTCCTCGATCTGATCGGTCCTGGCCAAATCGAGATCGTATTTGTTGATCGCCGCCGCCGTCTCAACACCAAAGTGATCCGCTAAGGCGAGGACCCTTTCGAGATCGTGGATCCCCGCGGCGGTCGGCTCTGATACGATCAGGGCCAGATCGACCTGGGCAATGGCCGAAATCACCGGACAGCCGATGCCCGGCGGCCCATCGATGATGACATACTTGCAACCAGCCCTTTGGGCTAGCTTCTTAGCTTCCCGCCGGACCAGGGCCACAAGCTTCCCGGAGTTCTCCTGGGCGATGCCCAGCTCAGCATGGACCATCGGCCCGTATTTTGTCTCCGAAAGGTACCAATTCCCGGAGATGACATCCTCCATGGTGATGGCGCCCTCGGGACAGATGTGAGCGCACACGCCGCAGCCTTCGC
This sequence comes from Bacillota bacterium, assembly GCA_012522085.1. Lineage (GTDB taxonomy): Bacteria > Bacillota > Limnochordia > JAAZLZ01 > JAAZLZ01 > JAAZLZ01. The sequence continues at coordinate 4,558 of JAAYLE010000104.1, forward strand.
AGGCAATCGGATCGACGATGGCTACACCGTCAACCATGGATAACGCATCAAAGCGGCAAACGACGATGCACCTTTCGCAGCCGATGCAGTGCTCCCCATGGATGAGGGCTTCCTTGGAGGCTGAGAAATCATGGGCCTCTCGCACCTTCGGCGAGAGGAGCAAATGCAGGTCAGCCGCATCCACATCGCAGTCAGCTAGCACCTTGTGCTCCGCCAAGGCCGCAAAGGCTCCCACAACGGAAGTCTTGCCCGTCCCCCCCTTGCCGCTAATGACCAGCAGCTCCTGGGCCATCGCCTTCTACCTCCATCCTTATCCTGAGCCAAAGCTTCCTCAGCTTATCTCGCAGCTCGGGAAACTCCCTGACAAGCTGTCCACCCCGGGCATAGCACTCGGCATACCTTCGATCGAAGGGAATTTCCAGCAAAATGGGGATGCCTTCACTAGCACAGTAAGCAGCCACCTGTTGATCCCCAAGGCCGACTCGATTGACGACTACACCGCAAGGAACCTGCAGTTCCCTAGCCATGCCGACGGCCAACTGCAGATCATGGAGCCCGAAGGGCGTCGGCTCCGTGACCAAGAGGCAGTAGTCGCTATCCTTGACGGCCGCTACTACCGGGCAAGATGTTCCCGGAGGCGCATCGACGATGATGAGGCCTTGCCGTTCCTGGGCCCTCTTCCGGACGGCGGCGGCGACCGGCGCGGCCAAGGGCGCGCCGATGTCTACCCGGCCATGAAGGAACCGGACTTTTTCCGCCCAGCCGGCTTCGATGACCCCGATGCCCCTGGGCTCCTCGGTGACGGCGCCCTCGGGACAAAGCAGGGCGCAACCGCCGCACCCATGGCAAAGCTCGGGAAAGGTGAGGGCGCGGCCCCCAAGGACCAAGATGGCGTTGAAGGCGCAAACCGCGGCACATTTGCCGCAGCCACAACACCGCTCCTCATCAACGACGGGCGTTGGCAGGGTGACCGGCTCACACGCGTCGATGGCCGGATGCAAGAACAAATGGGCGTTTGGCTCCTCTACATCACAGTCCAGAAGAGCAACGGGCATAGTCTCGGCGAGGAGCAAGGCCATGTTGACCGCCAGGGTCGTCTTGCCCGTTCCCCCTTTGCCGCTGGCGACTGTCAGAATCATGGTCGATCCCGACCATGATCACAAGCATCCTCGCCCACCTGCAAGCTGCCGGCAAGATACGCGGCGAGCACCTCCCTCACCGGTCCCTGAGCCCCGATGATCGTTTCGATGTCTTTGGCCCGGAAAAGCTCCTGGGCCCTCGCACCCATGCCGCCGGCGATGACGACGGAGGCCCCCTGCTCCGCCAGGAACTCTGGCAATACCCCCGGCCGGTGACCGGGGCTGGGGAGGGTCTCCATCTCCTTGACCTGGCCCTTTTCCACCAAGGCTAAGGTGAATTCGGGACAATGGCCAAAATGGGGCGATACGGCCCCGTTAGCTGTTGCGATTGCGATTTTCATTTCCCAATCTCCCCCTTTGTCCCCTCAGGCCAAAATGGGATCTCACCGTCGAACCCGAAATCTCTGGCAGCTCTCCCTGCTTGAACGCGGCCACAGCTTCCCCCACGGTGCCGGAGGCCATGCTGTAGACCTTGATGCCCGCGGCCTGCAACGAGCGGGCGGCGTTGGGCCCCACATGGCCGGTAATCACCGCGGCTGCGTCCTTGTCGGCGATCAAAAGGGCTGCCTGGGTGCCTGCTCCCCCAGGCGCCATCGCTCCGTCATTGGGGAAAGCCTCATGGTCCCCGGTCTCCAAATCGACGATGATGAACTGCTCACAGCGCCCAAACCGCGGATCCAAGGCGGCTTCGAGGGTGCTGCCCTGGGCCGTGATAGCGATCTTCATCGGATCGGTCACCTCCGTTTCTCTATCCCAACCGACTAATGGTCATATGTTCATTACTAGTCTATCCCCGTTTTGAGCATATGTCAACCAACAAAAAGTTTGGCGGGCCAAACAAATTTTGACCAACCCCCTTGACATGTCCAACCAGATGCAGTAAGATTCCCATAGAATAAGTTAGGCTCACCTTACTTTTGTGAAGCGGCCAGGGGGTGATGAGTTGGGCAAGGGTAAAGTGGAAGTGTCGCCATCCCTCGAAGACTATTTGGAAGCTGTGCTGGAAATAGCCGACGAAGGCGGGGCGCGAACGACCGATGTGGCGGAAAGGCTTGGCGTCTCCAAAGCCAGCGTGAACCAAGCAATGGGAATCCTGGCCGATCACGGCCTTGTTGAAAGGGAAAGGTACGGGCCGGTCTTCCTGACGGAAAACGGGATGGCCCTTGCCCAAGCGGTGCAGAGGCGCCATCAGACCATCAAAGCTTTCCTGATGACGGTCTTGGGCGTCGATGAAGAGGTAGCGGAAAAAGACGCATGCCAGATTGAGCATGTGATCAGCAAAGATACAATGAATCGCATCATTGAGTACATGGAGAGGAGACAGGGTGAATGAGCAGTCAGTCTAAGCCTTTGGGACAGCTCAATCCAGGCGAACGCGGAACTATACTGAGCATTAATTGCACCGGGCCCCTCAGAAGGCGGCTGATGGACATGGGGCTCACGCCAGGCACGGAAGTGATCGTCGAACGAACGGCTCCCCTGGGCGATCCGATGGTCATTTGCGCCCGGGGCTGTCGGCTTGGGCTGCGCAGAGCGGAAGCAGGCTCCATTGCGGTGATGCCTTGTCCGGGCATGTGCCGGGAAGCTCCGATCCGGCCGCGAAGGGGCCGAAGAAGGAACCGATGGCGACATGGCAGGTTCTAGAGCCCTGTCAGGAGGTAGGCGAGATGATGAGTGCAACGATGCAAACCACACCGATTATCGCCATAGCTGGCAATCCTAATTCAGGCAAGACGGCCTTATTCAATGCTATGACGGGAGCCAGGCAGCATGTTGCTAACTGGCCTGGTGTTACCGTGGAAAAAAAGGAAGGGACCCTAATCAAGGACGGTCGCTCGGCCCAGGTTGTCGATTTGCCCGGGACCTATGCCTTCAGTTCACGGGCCATCGATGAAACCATCGCGCGGGATTTCATCCTTTGGGAGGAGCCCGACGTGGTCATCAACGTGGTCGATGCCACCAACCTGGAGCGGAACCTTTACCTCACCGTTCAGCTCTTGGAAATGGGCGCTCCCCTGGTCTTGGCTCTTAACATGATGGATGAAGCGGAGGATCTGGGCCTTGCGATCGATGTGTCCAAGCTCTCGGAAACCCTCGGCATCCCCGTTGTGCCAACGGCCGCGGTCTGGGGCAAGGGCGTCGACGAGTTGATCGCGGCAGCTTTTACTAGGGCCGGCAAACCCCGGGCCCAAGATTTTCGCATCGACTACGGCCCCGTCGCTGAGGATGGAATTGCCCGCCTTGCGAGAATCCTCACCCCTGAGTTTTGCCGGGGGCGTTCCTCGCGGTGGGTGGCCATCAAGCTCCTGGAGCAAGACCCGGCCATCCTAAAGGAACTGGAATCATCCGCGAACATGACCGCGGTGAAGTCGGAGCTAGATCAAGCTTTGACCGCCATCCGGGATGCTGCCGGCCAAGAGCCAGCCGACTTGATCACAGAAAAGCGCTATGATCTTGCCGCCAGCATAGCCAAGTCGGTGGGAGCAGAGCCGGAGCTTCCCAGGAGCTCCCACGCCATCGACCGGATTGCACTGCATCCCTGGCTGGCCTATCCCATCTTCTTGGCCATCATCTGGGCGATATTCCAGGTTACCTTCACGGTCAGCGAGCCCCTCACCGAGGCGGCGGGCAGTCTCATCGAGCGGCTCGGCTCAACCATCGGCAACTTTTTGGCCGGGGCAGGCGTCCCGGATCTAATCATCGGTCTGTTGGTCGACGGCATCCTCGGCGGCGTTGGCGCCGTATTGGAGTTTGCACCGCCCATCTTCATGCTCTTCCTGATGATTTCCCTCTTGGAAGATGTGGGCTACATGGCGCGGGCGGCGCTGCTGTCCGACCGGCTGATGCGGGCCATCGGACTTCATGGCAAGGCTTTCATCCCCATGATTTTAGGATTTGGCTGCAATGTCACCGGCATCCTGGCCACCCGCACCCTGGACAGCAGGCGGGATCGGCTGATCACCATCCTTGTCAACCCTCTCATGTCATGTGCAGCCCGTTTGCCTGTGTACGTCCTGTTCGCCACCGCTTTCTTCACCAGTCATCGGGGCCTGGTCGTCTTTAGCCTGTACTTCCTCGGGGTCGTCCTGGCCCTCATCGCCGCTAAGGTCCTGAGCCTGTTCCTTGAGGAAGGAGAAGCAGCCTCCTTCGTCTTGGAGCTGCCTCCCTACCGTCTGCCGCGGCTTTCGGGAGTAGCGATTCAGACTTGGGAGCGGGGGAAGGAATTCATCCATCGGGCAGGCACCATCATTCTGACGGCGGTCGTCGTGGTCTGGGCCCTGTCTAACCTGCCTCCCGGCACCGGCCCGGACAGCCCGAATTCCTTGGTGGGCAGAATTGGCGGTCTCCTTGCTCCCATCCTAAGACCCGCGGGCTTTGGCACCTGGCAGGCGGGGGCGGCCCTGATCTTCGGCGGCATCGCCAAGGAGCTCATCGTTGGCACCCTAGCAGTCCTCTACGGCACTGGCGAAGCCGGCCTCATCGAAGCGATCCGGGCTAACTGGACTCCCCTGTCAGCGTATGCTTTCTTGGTGATGTCCCTAGTCTACATTCCCTGTGCAGCAACCATTGCCGCCATCCGCACTGAAACCGGCTCGCGGAAATGGACGGCTGTCACCGTGGCCTATACCCTCCTCCTCGGCTGGACTTTGGCCGTCATCGTGTATCAGGGAGGCAGGCTGTTGGGATTCTCCTAGAATTGCGATACAGTCATTATGTGCAAAGCGCCCGCTCCGGGTGCTTTGCTCTGTCTCCATCTTTAGGCAGACAAAAAAGCCGTGAGTTTGACACAGGCAACTTAGAAGGGAGTCCGGATAATGAAGCGCCTTGTGGGCATCGCCCTGATCATCGCCCTCATCTCCTTGACCGGCTGCTATCAGGAGCGGCCAAAGACGGCCGGTAACCGCCATGATGCATGGGCCTATGACTTGGAGTTCCTAGTGCAGGAACTGCCGAGGCGCCACAAGAACCTGTTTTTCCAGCTGGATAAGGAGACCTTCTACCGGAGGGCAAAGGAGATTGCGGGCCAGATCGATGCGCTGACTGACCCAGAGCTCATCGTCGAACTTAGCCGTCTAGTGGCCTCCGTCGGCGATGCCCATACGGCCCTCTACCCCGATCGCAGCCGTCTTTATCCCTTGTGGTTTTACTGGTTCAAAGAAGGGATCTACGCGATCGCCGCGGGGGAAGAATACGGGGGTGTCGTTGACCTGGAGCTGAAGACCATCAACGGACGGCCCACCGAAGAGGTTCTAGCGATGCTGCGGGATGTGATTTCCCACGAAAACGAAGCAGCCTTCAAGTCCTTAGCCGTGGGCTGCCTCGTTATCCCTTCCATCATGCAAGGGCTGGGGATAGTTGATGGTGATGTGTGCGCGATGGGTTTTGCCGGTGAAGCCGGGGAGAAAGTCGTCCTCTTTGAGCCCATGGAGGTGGACAAAATCAAGTACGTGTCGGGATCGACAAAGCTGCCCCTGTACCGCCGCCATGGGGACCTTTACTACTGGTACGAGTATCTCCCGGACTACCGAACGTTGTACTTCCAATACAACGTCTGCGGGAACATGGATAGGCCCTTTCGGGAGTTTTGCGAGGAAATGTTCGCTTTCATTGCCGACAACGCCGTGGATAGGCTGATCGTCGACTTGCGGCTCAACGGCGGCGGCAACTCCCTGGTGATGGGGCCCTTCATCAGCAGGATTCAAAAAAGCAGCCTGAATGACCCGGACAGGTTGTTTGTCATCATCGGCCGCAGGACCTTCTCATCGGCCATCCTCAACGCCTTGCAGCTAAAAGAAACGACGGCGGCAACCTTCGTCGGCGAGCCTACCGGGGGCAGACCTAGCCATTACGGGGAAGTTGGCGCGCTTTTCTTGACGAATACGGGACTCAAGGTCACTTACTCGAAGAAGTACTTCCAGTCCGCGGAAGAGGGTGATTCCCTCTATCCCGATGTCCTCATCGAGCCTAGCTTCGCCGCGTACAAGATGGGCGAAGACCCGGTGGTGGACTGGATCCTTGCCCGCCCGCCCCGGGTCTAGACCACTTATTCGAGGGTGAGGGCCTGGAAGCCGCCGTAATCCGCGGCCATCCGGGCGTAAACCCCTTGCCCAACGAGAAATTCATAAATCTCATCTGCTTTGGCCGCCGGGTCAATATCCGCGAA
>JAAYLE010000105.1 GCA_012522085.1 Bacillota bacterium
GGTGAGCACTGGAACTCTAAATAGGCTGCTCCAGGATGCTATCGCGCGGGTGCAGCCGCCGTCCCGCCGCGGCGTCAGGCTCAAAGCATACTATATGGTGCAGACCCCAGTGCAGCCGTCGACTTTCCTACTGTTTGTCAACAATCCGGAGCGGCTCGACTTCTCCTATTGTCGCTGTCTAGAGAACTGTCTGCGGGAGACTTATGGGTTTCACGGGAGTCCAATCATCATCAAGGCAAGAGCAAGAGAGTAGAGGTGTTATCCGGTGGGGGATGTGCTGGCAGTAGTTGCCGCTTACCTGATTGGGAACTTGAGTTTTGGCTACTTGGTTGGCCGCTTGCAAAAGATCGATATTAGAGATTATGGCTCGGGGAATATCGGAGCAACTAACGTACTTCGCACCCTCGGGGTGTGGCCGGCACTGTTGACACTGGTCTTGGATGTTGGCAAAGGTATGGCGGCGGTCTTCCTTGCCCGGTATCTCGGTCAGAACTTGTGGACCCCCGTCTTAGCGGGCATCCTGGCCATCGTTGGCCACAACTGGCCCTTTGTCCTCCGTTTCAAGGGAGGTCGGGGAGTTGCGACTACCCTCGGGGTCCTGCTGGCCCTGATGCCGCGCGTAGTCATTCTTGTCGCCGCCGTTTGGCTGCTCCTCGTGTTTCTTACTCGTTATATTTCCGTCGGCTCTATTGGCGCGGCCATGGCCCTTCCCCTTGCCGCCTGGCTATTCGGGCAGCCAATCCAACTTGTGTTAGGGTCCTTTGCCTTGGCAACCCTGATCATTTGGCGCCATCGACCCAACATGCGGCGGCTCTTGGCGGGGGAGGAATTCAAGATCGGGCAACGGGTTAAGGAGAAGAATTGATGGGCGAAGTAGTCATTATAGGGGCGGGAGGCTGGGGAACGGCCCTGGCAGTCCTGCTGGCCCGCAAGGGAATGCAGGTGAGCCTTTGGGGCAGAAACAGGGAATTAATGGAAAACATTGCCGAGCGGCGGGAGAATGTCCGTTACTTGCCCGGCATTAGCCTGCCGGAGGGAATACGGCCGATCACGGGCGAAAGGCTGGATACGGAGGAATGCAGCGGGGTCATCCTCACGGTTCCATCTCAAGGCCTGCGCGGCGTCGTCCGACAGTTTCGGCAATCGCTAGCGAAGCCCCTGCTCATCAACGGAGCCAAGGGCTTGGAACAAGGTTCGTTGATGAGGCTCTCCCAAGTCATCGAAGAGGAAATACCTCAGCAGCGGGGACGGGTTGCGGTCCTGTCGGGTCCGAACCACGCAGAAGAAGTAGGGCGCGGCTTGCCCGCGGCATCGGTGATCGCGTGTGAGGATGAGGACATAGCCGTCTTGGCCCGTGACTTGTTGATGGCGCCTTGGTTTCGGGTCTACACCAACGCGGACTTGGTTGGTGTTGAATTGGCTGGAGCCTTGAAAAACGTGATCGCCCTTGCTGTTGGGATAGCCGATGGGCTGGGGCTGGGCGACAACGCTAAAGCCGCCATCATCACGAGGGGCATGGTCGAGATGGCCCGCCTCGGAGTGCGATTGGGAGCAAGTCCCTTGACCTTCACCGGACTTTCCGGCGTTGGCGACTTGTTCGGTACCTGTGTGAGCAAGCACAGCCGCAACACCTGGGCGGGACGACTGCTCGGCGAAGGGCGCCCACTAGAAGAGGTGCTCTCATCAACGAGTATGGTGGTCGAAGGGATCCCCACGGTAGTGGCCGCGGTGGAGCTCGCTCGCAAAGAAGGTGTGGAAATGCCTATTGCCAGCAAGGTATACGATATCGTGTTTCGCGGCCAGCGACCGGAGGATGGAGTTGCAGCGCTAATGCAGCGGGGAGCTAAGTGCGAACTCGATGACCTGATGCCCTTCATCGAACCTGTCTAGCCTTTCTCTCCCCTTCGAAAGTATTCAGTGACCCTCTCCAGCTTCGAGGAATATAGGTGAGTGACGACCTTGACAATTCCTGTTGGAGCTGGAGTTTTTGTCCTCCTTCGGGTATATTTCGCCCGGGACACCAATATAGATGTAACGTTATTGAGTGTTCGCGGCGAGGGTGGACCCAAATTGAGGGAGGGAAGGCTAGATGGAAAAATTTGATATCTTCCGCGACATTGCCGAGCGGACCGGCGGCAGCATTTATATCGGCGTCGTGGGGCCCGTGCGAACCGGCAAATCCACCTTCATCAAGAGATTCATGGATCTTTTGGTGCTGCCTAATATCCCCAATAAGCATGATAAGGAAAGGACGCGTGATGCAGTACCCCAAAGCGGGGCTGGTCGAACCATTATGACCACCGAGCCGAAGTTCGTTCCGGATGAGGCGGTGGAGATTTCCATCCAGGATGAGCTGAAATGCAAGGTCCGGCTGGTTGACTGCGTTGGCTATTCTGTCGAGGGCGCGTTGGGCTATGAAGGAGAAACGGGTCCGAGGATGGTCCGCACCCCCTGGTTTGAGTATGAGATACCATTTCAAGAAGCGGCCGAACTTGGCACCCGAAAGGTGATCACGGATCATTCCACCCTGGGTCTAGTGGTATTGACCGACGGGTCCATTACCGATATCCCGCGGGAAAACTATTTGCCGGCGGAAGAGCGGGTTATCGCAGAGCTCAAGGAGTTGGGCAAGCCCTTCATTGTCCTGCTCAATTCGGTTCAGCCGGGGGCCCAGAGGACCCTAGAGCTGGCGAGGGAAATGGCGGAGAAGTATGATGTTGTGGTGCAGCCCGTCGATTGTCTGCGAATGGGCTTGGAGGATGTCACCAACATTCTCAAGGAGATCCTGTTTGAGTTCCCAGTGCGGGAGATCGGCATCCACTTGCCTTGCTGGGTCGATGAGATGGACCCGAGTCACTGGCTGGCGAGCCAGTTTCATGAGGCCATCTATTCCACGGTGGAACAGGTTGGCCGCTTGCGGGACTTGCAAAGGGCCGTCGATGAGCTGGGACAGTATGATTTCGTCGACAAGGTGCGACTTGCAGCCCTGGATCCTGGGACTGGTTCGGCTACCGTTGAGGTTGCAGCTCGTCGGGAGCTGTTCTATCAGGTGCTGACGGAGATGACGGGAGTTGAGGTCACCGGCGATCATCATCTCATGCGGTTGATGCGAGAGCTGGTGGCGGCGAAAAGGGAATATGACAAGGTGGCCGACGCCCTGCAGGATGTTTACACGACAGGTTATGGGATCGTTGCGCCCCGATTGGAAGACATCTCCTTCGACGAACCTGAGCTGATCCGACAGGGACGTCGGTTTGGAGTCAGACTAAGGGCAAGCGCCCCATCCATCCATATGATCAGGGCGAGCATTCTAACTGAGGTGGCGCCATTCGTGGGCACGGAACGCCAAGGGGAGGATATGGTCCAATATCTGTCGGCCCAATTTGAACGGGATCCTGAGCAGATCTGGAAGACTGACTTTCTGGGCAAAGCCCTGCATGAGATTATCCAGGAGGGCATCTCCGGCAAGCTGCAGCGGATGCCGGAAGTTGCCCAACAGAAACTGCAGGAGACTTTGAGTAAGATCATTAACGAAGGCAGCGGCGGTCTTATCTGCATTATTCTGTAGTGGGCCTGGCCGGGTGGTGAGCCTGGCCAACCCAGATATGAAAACGGCCCTGTTTGTCGGGGTTTCGGGGACGACAGGGTCATAAAGCTCTCAGTGACGGGACAAGCTACCACTGAAATAGCTGCTTGAAAGGAGGTGATCCGATGACCAAAGCAGATCTTATCGACTCTGTTGCGGAGAAGGCGGCAATAACTAAGAAGGATGCCGGTCGGGTAGTAGATGCGGTATTCAACACCATTATGGAGGCATTGGCCCAGGGGGACAAGGTTCAGTTGGTCGGGTTTGGTACTTTTGAAGTTCGCCATCGGGCTGGGCGCACCGGCCGGAATCCCCAGACCGGCGAGACGATCGACATCGAGGCGCGCAACATGCCTGTCTTTCGAGCGGGTAAGGCCCTCAAAGAGGCTGTACAGTAGCTGGACAAGCCGCCTTCCGTGTTTTCTGGGGCATGTTGACAGATGCGTCTGCATGCCCCATCGTCTTTTGGTTCCCTAGTTGGGGCTATCCTCCCCAGAACGGCCCATATCTCCACTACAGCGCTGTTTGGGCTTTCTTTCATACTTGACTGATGATATAATGATACAAGTAAATGGTATGTTTATTACCGAGGCACGAGGTGGTGCGGTTGAAAAGGGTTTCCATAGGCTTGCTTGGGCTGGGGACGGTTGGCAGTGGAGTTGTGAAGATCATTCAACGAAATGGGGATCAAATCGCGCAGCGGGTAGGGGCGGAACTGCACATCAAGCGGGTGCTGGTCCGCAGCCTTGATAAAGAGCGCGGCGTTGAACTGCCGGCTGATGCACTGACCACTGATCCTAATTTGATTCTGCAAGACCCCGAGATCGACATCGTCGTCGAGGTTATGGGCGGGGTGGAGCCTGCCAGGGACTATATTCTCCAGGCTCTATCGGCGGGAAAACATGTGGTGACGGCGAACAAAGAGGTTCTAGCCAAGGTCGGCGATGACATTTTCGCTGCCGCCGCAGCGAACAAAACCGATGTCTATTTTGAAGGCAGTGTTGGAGGGGGCATACCCCTGATCATGCCGTTGAAGGAAGGACTCACTGCTAACCGCCTGCGTACGGTGATGGGGATCATCAACGGCACTACCAATTACGTCTTAACGAAAATGACCGAAGAGAAGGCGCCTTTCGATGAGGTGCTCAAACAGGCGCAAGCGTTGGGATACGCTGAGGCCGATCCTTCTTCCGATGTCGATGGGTTGGATGCGGCGTACAAGTTATCGATCTTAGCATCCCTTGCCTTTGATGCCCGGATCCCCCTGGAACATGTTTATGTGGAGGGCATAAGACGGATTACTCCCGCGGATATTGAATCGGCGCGGGAACTCGGCTATGTGATCAAGCTGCTGGCCATCGGCAAGGAGAGGCCTGAAGGCATTGAAGTCCGCGTTCATCCCACCTTCATTCCCACTCATCATCCTCTGGCAGCGGTGCAGGGTGTTTTCAATGCCGTTTTCGTCCAAGGAGATGCGGTTGGCGACCTTATGTTCTACGGCCGCGGCGCGGGGGAGATGCCTACGGGCAGCGCCGTTGTCGGCGATATCATTGATGCAGTGCGGAACCTGCAAAGCAAGGTTAACGGACGGGTCAAGATAATGCGGCAAGATAAGCCCATCATTCCCATCGGCCAGACAACATCGAGATACTATGTGCGGATGTTGGTGGTGGATCGGCCGGGGGTCTTGGCGGGCATTGCCTCTTGCTTTGGTCAAAATGATGTCAGCATCGAGTCGGTCATCCAGAAGGGCAAAGGGGAAGACCCAGTCAGTTTGGTGTTTGTCACCCACGAGGTAAAGCATGCCAATATGGCTCGTGCCCTGGATCAGATTGCCCGTCTTGCCGTTGTCCGCGAGATTACCAATACGATCAGGGTGGAGGGCGAACCGCGCCGATGAAGCATGGTGAACCGTGGCCCGGCATCATCGGCAGGTATGGGCAGTACTTGCCCGTCACGAGCGACATGCCGGTGGTAACCTTGTTGGAAGGCAATACGCCTCTGGTATGCGCTCGGCGATTGGCCAGACAGATTGGTTTGCGGGCTGAGCTATTCATTAAGAATGATGCCCTCAATCCAACCGGATCTTTTAAAGACCGGGGAATGACCTTGATGGTGAGTAAAGCCTTGGAAGGGCATGCTGCCGGGGTGATTTGTCCTTCACTGGGCAATGCTTCTGCTTCCGCAGCTGCCTATGCGGCCAGGGCGGGCATGAAATGTTTCGCCTTGGCGCCGGAAGAGGTGGTTATCACCGGGCAAATGGTTCAAACCCAGGTCTATGGCGCCCATGTATTCGCTGTCCGGGGCAGCTATGATGATTGCGCCGCCATTGCCCAAGAAATAGCGGCTGATAACCGTCTCATTCTGGTCAATTCCCTTAATCCTTATGCCTTGCATGGTCAAAAGACCGCTGCTTTTGAGATTTGCGATCAACTGGGACAGCCTCCCACCTATGTGGCATTGCCAGTCGGCGATGGGGGGAACATCACGGCTTTATGGCAGGGCTTTAAAGAGTACGCCAACCACAAGAACTGTGCACCGAGAATGCTTGGTTTCCAAGGGAATGGAGCCGCCCCTTTCATTGCCGGACAGGCGATCCCCAAGCCCCGGACCGTTGCTACGGCCATCCGGGTTGGTTGTCCCGCCAATTGGCAGGGGACCCTTGATGCTGTCGAGGAGTCCGGGGGGCTGTTGGAACAAGTCACCGATGATGAGATCGTAGCGGCCTACCAGCTAGTCGCCCGCTTGGAGGGCATTCTCCTTGATCTGTCGGGAGCAGCAGCTTTGGCGGGACTAGTCAAGCTGTCGCAACAGGGATTTTTCAAACCCGGAGAGAATGTCGTCTTGTTAGCCACTGGACACGGCCTCAAGGATGGATATCGCCCGGCGATAGCAGAGCCCTCCGCCGTGGTGTATGTTGAAAGCGCCGCGGAAGTCCGGAGGGTTCTTGAAAATGTACGCTAGTGAGGAAGATGATGCATGGAACGGGTCTTTGTCAGGGTTCCGGCGACAACCGCCAATCTTGGTTCTGGTTTTGACGCCATCGGGATGGCGCTAGATGTTTACAATGATTTCGAATTGGAGCTGACGAAGGATGATTCCTGGACAGCGGAAATAGCCGGTGAGGGCTGCGAGGACTTGCCCAGGGATGAGACCAACTTAGTTTTGCGAAGCGCTCGTTTCCTTTTTGACCGGGCGGGAGTTGACGTAAAAGGTCTTAGAGCGAAGATCTCCAATCGGATTCCTTTAGCCAGAGGTCTTGGGAGCAGTGCGACGGCTATTGTGGCGGGCCTAGCGGGGGCAAATGCGCTGCTCGATAGAGCTTTCAATGATGATGAGATCCTAGCTATGGCGAGTCTCTTGGAAGGGCATCCCGATAATGTGGCGCCTGCCTGCCTCGGTGGGATAGTCGTTTCCTTTGAGAACGACGGCCAGCTCTGGACCCAAAGGATTGTTCCCCCTGCCGATCTTCAAGTGGTGTTGGTTGTGCCTCGATTTCATTTGAGCACGGAGGCAGCCAGGGCTGCTCTTCCGCGACAAGTGTCATTGCAAGACGCAGTCTTCAATGTGGGGCGGGCGGCCTTTCTAGCCTCTGCCCTGGGGAAGGGGTCCTTTGACGGTTTGTCTTTTGCGATGGAAGACAGATTGCATCAGCCCTATCGAAAAAGTCTGGTGCCTGGGATGGAGGAGGTGTTCGCCGCGGCCAAGGGGGCCGGAGCCCTCGGTGTTGCCCTCAGCGGGGCTGGTCCTACGGTGATGGCGCTCAGCCGGCAAAATGACTCAAGACTAGGTGAAGCTATGGCTGCGGCCTTTGCCGCCCATGGCGTCCAAAGTGATGTCATTTGGACAAAACCCTCCTCCCAGGGGGCGTTATGTCAGTTTGAGGAGAAAGGATGACTGGATCGGATGGGAGAAAAGAAGGTGTTAGTGCAAAAGTACGGGGGAAGCTCCGTCGCCACTCCAGACAAGATCAAGTCCGTTGCCCGGCGCATCGTTGCGGCTAAGAAACAGGGCTACGATGTGGTTGTCGTAGTCTCAGCCTTGGGCGACACCACTGACGAGTTGATTAAACTGGCCCGTCAGATTACCGATCGACCACCTCGACGGGAGATGGACATGCTGCTGTCCACCGGGGAGCAAGTCTCAATCTCCTTATTGGCGATGGCCGTTGATTCTTTGGGAGAGCCGGTCATCTCCTTGACGGGCGCCCAGTGCGGCATTATTACCGATGATCAGCATACTAAGGCTCGCATCTTGGAGATCCAAGCGAACAGGATCCAAGAAGAGCTGGGCAAGGGGAAAATCGTGGTTGTCGCCGGCTTTCAGGGGATCACCAGCCTCAATGACATCACCACCCTGGGCAGAGGCGGATCTGATACCACCGCGGTAGCCTTAGCCGCAGTCCTTGAAGCCGAGGTCTGTGAGATTTACACCGATGTGGATGGTGTTTATACCGCGGATCCCCGGGTTGTGCCCGACGCCCGGAAGCTAGACCAAATATCTTACGGTGAGATGTTGGAAATGGCCCGGCTAGGGGCGGGGGTCATGCAGCCTCGAGCAGTAGAAATAGGCGCCCAATACGGCATCCCCATCCATGTGCGGGCTAGCTTCAATGATGAACCAGGCACCATGATTAGGGGGGAAGAGGCTTTGGAGAAGGAAGTGGTGGTTACTGGAGTAACCCATGATACCAACGTGGCCAAGTTCGTCGTCGTTGATGTACCTGACAAGCCGGGGGTTGCTGCGAAGATCTTTTCGGCCCTCGCTGATGACGGCATCAACGTCGATATGATCGTCCAGACGAACAAGCGGACTGGACGGACCGATATGCTGTTCACTGTGAGCAAGGATGATATGGTTTCGACGAAGGATATCATCGAGCGGCTCTGTGAGGAGCTTGGGGGCGAACGGGTGATTGTTAATACAGATGTGGCTAAGGTCTCCATTGTCGGCGCCGGCATGGTCAGCAATCCTGGAGTCGCCGCGCGGATGTTCCAGGCTTTGGCCGACGAGAAGATCAACATCCAGGTCATCAGCACTTCGGAGATCAAGGTTTCCTGTTTGATCGATGCGTCCTTAGTTGTACCGGCCGTACAGGCTATTCACAAGGCATTTGGACTACATGTGGGTTAATGCGAATCTACATAATGGCGGGAAAAGAGGAGATGGGCTACTCCATCTCCTCTTTCTTGAAGGTAGGAAAATCCTTCCTGGTAAAGAACACAAGTAGTAGCTCGCGGCTTGCGCGTCTAAACATCAGTAAAGTGAGACCGCTTGTGCGGGTTTGGGCAGTGCACTTAGTTGAACCCTGACAAGTGAGATTGAACTAGGTCTGTAGAGCCAAAAGTCTTGTCGAGGCCTACGGATAGCTCCCTTGGGGGGCTTCGCTGCCCAGAAGGATTAGAATGTTGCTACCCTGCGTCAATATTTTTCTAATGTGCGATGCTTATACTAGTGCTAGGACTGGAAGACTTCCCAACCTTAAACTCGGTTTTGTGCATTAAGTGGCAATACTGAAACGACTGTTTGATGCACCATTGACTCGAGTTTGGGGCAGCACGGGATGGATCGGCCCAAGGGAATGCGAAATTGCGCAGTCGGTGGTAATCTTAGCGCTTGATGCTTTGAGACTCTCCTGATGGAGGCAATTGATCTGTAAAGAAGGTGTAGAGGCAAGCTCTTACAGAGACAATCGGATTCGACTTCAAGGTCTATGCAGTTGGGCTACAAGGCGGCCGTCTGCTAACAGCGGACTCCGCCTATGAATTTGCGGCAGCCTTGGGGGAAGCAGACTGTTGCCAAAGTGAATGCGGCGAAGCTGTAAAGAACGATGGGCTCTTCGAGCTTAATGTAACTGACACACTTGCTTCAAGTACGACTCAGGTGGCGATCGCTGGACAGAGAGGGACCCATAGGTTATCGCCCACGTTCTTATTAACGTCTACGAGCAAGGCCCTAAGAGCGCATTTATGCGCCTATTATAGTGTGTCAACGGTCTGAGAAAATGTCAGTAAGAAGGTCGTTTATTGTGCTGAGAAAATGTCAGGGTGAGCCTGTGGACGCGAGTATACTGGGCACACCCTAGGGGTTTGTTTACTGGCTCATAGCCTCA
>JAAYLE010000106.1 GCA_012522085.1 Bacillota bacterium
ATTCTCCTACAGGGAACTGATGTGGCCAGGGACATGGTGGCCAGGATTGAGGCAGGGGAAGACCTGGAGGTGGGGCAGGCTCAGCGGGTCGTTGAGAACCTCATCAAGTCATTCCAGGCGCCAACTGGAGGAAAGCGGGGATTTCGGATCGAATTTCGACCGAGCCCCCAGACATTCGCAACGGGAGCCGATCCCCTCATGCTGATCGGTGAGCTGGCGGAGCTGGGGGAGCTCACCGCCGTCGAGGTCCAAACAGATGAGCTGCCGACTCTGGCGGAGCTCGACCCGTACCGGTTGTATCTAAGCTGGTCGATAGAGCTGAGGACCGACCGGGAGTTGCAGCGCATCAAAGACGTATTCATCTTTGTCGAAGCGGACCCCGATGCCTCCGTGATCATCACGCCGGTGGCGGAAGAAGGGGCCAAGGCAAAGACGCCCCTTGCCGGTCGTTTGCTGGAGCATAGCGTCCGGGTTCCCACGGCCAAGCTAGATGCCCTAATGAATCAGGTAGGTCAATTAGTCATTGCCCGTGCCCGCATGGCCGATGCCGTGCTGGGGGCGGCTGCGGCCAACCCCGAAGTGATGGCGGCGCTGGAAGAGCTGGACCAGGGAATCCGGGATCTGCAAGATCTGGTGATGAGCACTAGGATGGTTCCCATTGCCACCATCTTCAATCGCTTCCCCCGCATCGTGCGGGAACTCGCCCTCGAACGGGGCAAAGAGGTGCGCCTTGAACTCAAGGGGGGCGATACGGAGCTTGACAAGACAGTAGTGGAGAGGTTGATGGACCCCATCACCCATATGCTTCGCAATGCCGTCGATCACGGCATTGAAACCCCTGAGGCGAGAAAGCTGGCAGGCAAGGATCCAACAGGCACCATCGTCCTCCACGCCTATCAGAAAGAAGGCAACATTGTCCTGGAGATGGCGGACGATGGCCGCGGGATCGATCCTGACCGGGTGAGGGAGGCGGCCCTGACAAAGGGCCTCATCGATGAGGGGACGGCCCTGAGGGATGAAGAAATCCTCCAGCTTCTTTTCCTGCCGGGCTTCTCCACCGCCGAAGAGGTGACCGACATTTCCGGCCGCGGGGTGGGTCTGGATGTGGTCAAGGAGAACATCAACCAACTGCGAGGAACCATTGAGATCCTCTCTTCCCCCGGAAAAGGCACTACTTTTCGCATTTTGCTGCCGTTGACGCTGGCCATCCTAGATGGCATGATCATCCGCCTCGGCGACGAGCGCTTCGTCATACCCTTGTCGGCGATCCTGGAGTTTATCTGGCCCGATCCGAAAGATCTGAAACCACTAGGGGCGGATGCTGCCCTCCTTAGGCTGCGGGGCGAGTACGTGCCGGTCTTATCTTTAGCTCGCCTGTTCAATCTTTCCGGTAGGGATGATAACAGTCTCTTGGTTTTGGTCCAAGATGGCAGCCGCAGGTTCTGTCTAGCGGTCGACGACATTGTCGGACAGCAGCAGATCGTAATCAAGAGTCTCCGGGACAACTACCGTCATGTGGACGGTTTAGCTGGGGCGACCATCCTCGGCGATGGTGGAGTGGCCATGATCGTCGATGTATCGTCCTTATCGCGATTGATCCTTAGGGGGGTGGGGTAGTGAGGAGAAAATTGACCCTGGTCCTGTTGGCAGTCGGTCTTCTCCCCGCACTTATCACAGGATGGTTTGCGTATCGTCAGGTAGGTGAAGGCATCCTCAACCATGAGCTTGAGACTCTAATCGCCCTGCGGGAGATGAAAAAAGACCGCCTGCTCGATTATTTGAGGCAGAGCACTGACGATGTCCAGCGCTTGGCGGACAGGCTGCGCAGTGGGTGGACCCTGGGCGAGGTCGCCCCGGACTATCTGGGGCGTTATGAGGATGTGCTCCTCATGAGCACCATTGGGCTGGCGCTGTCATCCAGCGGGGAAAGGGCGGAAATTGAGTTCGAGCCCGAGGTTCCCCAACAGATTATCGATGGGGGCGAGGTGCGCCTGATTGAGAGCAACGGGTCTTTGCTGGCTGTTGCACCCATCGATGTCAGAAGTGTAGCCGCCCTTAGACTGTCAGGGGCATTCATCGATAGGGTTCTAGCCGGTCACGTGGGCTTTGCAGGAGGACGCACCCACTTGGTGGGACCAGATCAGGTGCTGCGGCAAAGCTCTATCGAAGTCGAGGAGCGGACCATGGCCACCCAGGCTGTCGAAGAGGCCCTACGACGCCGGTCAGGGGTGACAACCCGCATCGATCATCGGGGAGAAGAGGTACTATCCGCCTATGCTCCCGTGAGCCATGCCGGTCTTAATTGGGCTATCCTGGTGGAGCTGGACCGGGCGCGGGTGCTGGGGAACATTCAACAGGAAGGGATCCTGCTGGCTAGATTCGGCGCCTTGGTCGCCGTAGTCATCATCTTGATCAGCCTGTTGGTTGGGAGCAGGATCGTGTCTCCGGTGTTGAGCATCAGGAACATCCTCCAGCAGATGGCCCGGGGAGATTTGACGGGACGGCTGGAGTTGCGCGGCAAGGATGAAATCGCCCAGATGGCCGGCGAACTAAACAAGACCCTCGATGCTTGGCGTGAGCTGCTGCGGGGGATCGAAAACACAGTTGACACCGTTCTCCGGGGTGCCGATGAGATCGCGGCAGGCAACCAAGACTTGGCCCAGCGAACTTCTGAGCAGGCTTCTTCCTTGGAACAAATCGCCGCCTCCGTCGACGAAGTGGCTGTCCGAGCCCAAGCCAATGCCGATAAGGCTAGGGCTTGCCAGGAACTGTCTAGACACACTATGGAGGTGGTCCAAGAAGGCCAAGAGGTGGTCAACGAGACTGTTGCCGCCATGGAAGCCATCACCGAATCCAGCGCCAAGGTTGGCGAAATCATCAAGGCCGTCAATGACATCGCCTTCCAAATCAACTTGCTTGCTTTGAATGCATCGGTGGAGGCTGCTCGGGCTGGGGAGCAAGGGCGGGGATTTGCCGTGGTTGCCGGAGAAGTGCGTAGTCTGGCCGAAAGAACGGCCCGCTCAGCCAGAGAAATCGAGGATCTGATTAATGAAAGCTCCGAACGGATCCGACGAGGCAATCGGCTGGTAATGGAGTCGGGACAGAAACTAGCGCAGATCGTGGACAATGGCGAAGAAACAACCAGCTTGGTAATGGAGATCGCGCAAGCTTCCCATCAGCAGTTAATTGCCCTTGAGCAGCTGCAGCTCGGCATCAATCAATTGAATGAAGTCACTCAGCAGAATGCCGCCATGGTGGAAGAAATTGCCTCCGCCAGCCAGTCGATGAATGCTGAGGCCTATTTGATGAGGGACTGGGTGGATAGGATCACAATCGGCAGGGAAGAGGAGCCGTCGCCCGCAGAGAAGCCTGCCGAGCCGCGGCATGAGCCTCCGTCGCCGTCGAGGAAGCCGCCGGTGGTGGACCACCATTGGATAGCGGACCTGGAGAAGTTCTAGGAGGTGATGGCGTTGGCGGACAGTCTGGAGCAAGGACAGTTCATGACCTTCGAAGTGGCTGAGGAACAGTTCGGAATTGATGTGATGCGGGTGCAGGAACTCATCCGGTATCAGAAGCCGTCCCGCATTCCCAACGCGCCGGATGTCGTCAGCGGTGTGATCAACTTTCGGGGGCACATCATCCCCGTTATCGATATGCGGCGGAAATTCAACTTCGAACCTGGCAAGTACGACGAATACTCGGTGATCATCGTGTTGGAAGTAGAAGACAAAATCATGGGGTTGTTAGTCGATCGTGTGCTAGACATCGTTCCCATCGTCAAAGAGGATGTCCAGGGGACGCTGGACTTCCAGCGGGAATTCGATACCGAGTACCTGTGTGGGGTTGGGAAGGTGGGCGAGCAGCTAGTGTTCTTGGTCGATCCAGATAAACTACTCTCCCAACGGGAGATGAGCGATCTGGAGGAAGTCCATGGAGAAGCTTATTCTTAGAGACGAAGAATTCAAAGGGATTGCTGAGATCGTCGAGGCCAGAAGCGGCATTCACCTTACCAACCAAAAACGGAACTTGGTCTTCAATCGACTGCGCCCCCGTCTGCGGTCCTTGAAGCTGGACAGGTTCAGCGATTACTTGCGGCTAATCAGGGAGCAGCCTGAGGAACTGGCTTTGGCCTTGAACTTGATCACCACCAATGTGACCAAGTTCTTCCGGGAGGAACACCATTTCCGTTTCTTGGAGGAGCAGGTTCTGCCCGCCGTAGTGCCCAGGGGTGAGATATGGAGGGCCTGGTCGGCCGGCTGCTCAACCGGGGAAGAAGCCTATAGCCTAGCCATCATCTGCAGGGAGGGCCTAGGTCAGAAAGTCAAGTGGCGCATTTTAGCCACCGATATCAACACCCATGTCCTGAGCGTAGCCCAAAGAGGCATTTATCCCCACGAGGCAGTGGCCCATTTGCCTCGGGCTATGATCAGCAAGTATTTTGATATCGATGGTGGGACGGTGAAGGTGAAGGAGTTCCTCAAGAAAAGCGTCTGGTTTCGCTATCTGAATTTGATCGAGCCTTACATTCCCCTGCGGTCACCTTTGGATGTGATTTTTTGCCGCAATGTGTTTATCTACTTCACCAGGGAAACCCAGCGGGACGTCCTGATGACATTCCATCGCCTGTTGAAGGTGGGCGGGCACTTGTTCTTAGGACATGCCGAGTCTATTCCCACCGATTGGCAGCGGCAGCAAGGGTGGGTTCACCTGGGGCAGGGAGTCTACAAAAAAGTTGACGGGAAAGCTGGTCGCTAAAGTCTATCGGACCGGACTTCGTCCCTAGCAATGATTGTGCTGGAGTGGTTGCAAATTGGCAAAAAAGAAGGTACTGATAGTTGATGATTCGGCCCTTGTCAGGCAGCTGCTGACGGAGATCTTAAACCAACATCCGCAGTTGGAAGTGGTGGGGACGGCCGCGGATCCTTACGTGGCGGTACAGAAGATCCGGGAGAATAGCCCCGATGTCATCACCTTAGATGTGGAAATGCCGAGGATGGACGGACTTGCCTTTCTGCAAAGACTGATGGCCACTTGCCCTGTCCCGGTAGTGATGATTAGCTCTTGGACTAAGGAAAACAGCAGGACGGCCCTAAAAGCTTTGGAATTGGGCGCTGTCGATGTGGTCGCCAAACCCCAGGTTGGGGTATCTGCTGGTCTTCGGGAGCTGTCCATGCAGATCATTGACAAGGTGCTCGCTGCATCCCAGGTGGATGTGGGGCGACTGCGGCCCGTGTTGACGATCGATAAACCGAAAGAGGAATGGACGAGAGCCTTAGAGCCCTCGGAGAAAGTCATCGTGATTGGGGCCTCAACGGGGGGCACCCGGGCCATCACCCGGATCGTTTCCCAGCTGCCGCCTTCCACGCCTGGAATCCTGGTAGTGCAGCACATGCCAGAGTACTTCACCAAGTCCTTTGCTGACTCCCTCGACCGGGCAACGACCCTGGAGGTAAAAGAGGCCGCCAACGGAGATCGATTGATGAAAGGGCAGGTTCTGATTGCCCCTGGCAACTACCATACGGCCCTGCGGGTCGATGCCAAGGGCTATTACGTAGCAGTGACCCAGGGCCCCTTGATCAATCGACACCGCCCCTCCGTTGGGCATGCTTTCGCCAGCGCCGCTAAGTATGCAGGGAAGAATGCCGTCGGCATCATCCTCACCGGCATGGGTGATGACGGAGCCCGGGAACTCAAACTGATGCGGGATCAAGGGGCGGTGACTATCGCCCAGGATGAAGCTTCGTCAGTAGTCTTTGGAATGCCCCGGCGGGCGATCGAATTAGGTTCGGCCGAGATGGTCATGTCGTTGGATGAGATAGCGGAGTATTTGCGGCAGGTGGGGACAACTTGAAAAGATGGGGGAGATGAGGTTGATTAGACTGGGGTTGCGATACAAGCTGCTTCTTGGTTATTGTTTGGTGATCGCCATCATGCTGGCCATGGTTTGGACTTCCTTCCGGGCCTTGGAGGATATGAGCCGAGCCTATTCCTTTGCCACGGAGGAACAGGACCAGTCCCTGTTCTTCACCGCTAAGGAAGTCGATCACTTGGTCTGGGTGACCCAATTGAGCGAATACTTGTTGGGAGCCGAGGAATTCCACGGACAGCTTGACCCCACTAAATGCCGCCTCGGCGAATGGTATTATCAGCTCCTGGAAAGCGAGCAATTCGCCGACTTGGACCCTGAACTGCAAGAACTCTTCTTGGCCTTGGATGAACCTCACCGCCGGCTCCATGAAAGCGCCCAGCAGGTTGTGTCCCTGGTGGAGCGGGGCTACAGCGAGGTGGCCGTCGGGCATTTCTTCGGCCAAACTAAGGTTCACCTCATGGATGTGCGGGAGATCTTAGATCAAATCGTGGCGATATCTACTGCTCGAGCCCAGGCTTGGCACCAGGAGGCGGAAAGGACCGTTGCCGATACAGCTAGAAATCTGTGGACCTTTGCCGTCCTTGCTGTGGTGTTAGCCCTCCTGGTGGCCTTGTTTCTCTCCAGCCGGATCACCAGGCCCATTAATCGGGTGGCCAAGGTATTGCGCGAGATCTCAACTAGAGGCGGAGACTTGACCCAAAAGCTCCCTGTCGAAAGCCGCGATGAGGTGGGCGAGCTTTCCCAGGCCTTCAACAATTTCATGGCGAACATGCATGAGATGATTCTCCGGGTGCGCCGAGCCAGCGAGAATATGGTCAATTCTATCGGAGAGATCGCCGCAGGCAATCTGGATCTTAGTCAGCGGACCCAAGAGCAAGCGTCGGCCCTCGAAGAGGTAGCAGCCACTTTGAAACAGGTGACTGCTGCTATTGAGCAGATGGCTGCCAACTCCAACGAAGGGGACAATTTGTCGGACGAGACAGTGGCAGCTGTCCGGCTGGGCGATAATGCCGTCAAGGAAGTCTCCGAGGCCATGGATGAGATCGCCGGCAGCAGCCGTCAGATCAGCAGCATTATCAGCGAAGTCAATGAGATAGCTTTCCGGACAAACCTTCTCGCCCTCAATGCCGCGGTGGAAGCTGCCCGGGCGGGCGAGCACGGCAAAGGCTTCGCTGTGGTTGCGGCAGAAGTGCGGAACCTGGCCGGCCGGACGGCCGAGTCGGCCAAGACCATCAGTGAACTGATTACTTCCAGCGCCCTCCGGGTGGACCGGGGCGCCAAAGCAGTTGAACATTCCAAGGAAATCCTCGATGGCATCGTCTTGAACAGCCAGCGGTTAGGCGATCTAATGGGAGAGATTGCTGCCATGCTCAGGGAGCAGTCAAGTTCGGCCCAGCAGATCCAGCGGGCCGTTGACCAACTGAATGAGGTCACCCAGCAAAATGCGGCCATGGTCGAAGAAATTGCGGCAGCCAGCGATTCGATGCGGTCGGAGTCCAGTGAGCTGTTGGAACTGGTTAAGGAGTTCAGGCTGCTCGATGATCTGCAGGAGGGAGCCTATGGAAGTCATTCATGAAACACCTGCCGAGGTCAGGGTTATGCCCGGGGAAAGGATTGTCATTGAGAACGCGGCAGAGCTAAAAGAAATCCTCATCAACCTCATCGACCAGGGGGCAAGGCAGATCACTGTCGATATGGGCAGGGTCAAAACAATTGACAGTTCGGGTCTTGGGAAGCTCCTGTTGGGAAACAAACTGTTGAAAGAGTTGAACGGCAAGCTCATCATCGAGAACATCACTAGTGAGTATATCGATAAGATGTTCCGGCTGATTCACCTCGATGAAATGCTCGAGATCCGCTAGCCCATCCGGAAGGCACTGCAGCCCACACCGACGGGCACAGTATTGTCGGAAGTGTTCGGGCCGGGCAGGCGGAGACATTTGCCGCCGGCCCGGCTTCATCCTTGATGTGGGTAGGGACCCGGGAATTGGGAAGGCTGTCACCACCGTGGGCATCTTGCCTCGATCCCTTTGACGATTGCCACCCACTCTATCCTTTGCCATGTTTATCGAGGTTACCCAGCCATCTACCTTTGTCAGCGGGGGTGATAAGTGATAAAACCTTAGCGGGAGGTGTCATAACATGAAAAGAAAGATGCTCCTGCTGATTGTTGCACTAATGCTGCTGTCCCTTCCTGTCTTGGCTGCCCCCGCTGCCTATGAGGTGAGGGAGGGGGATACTCTGTGGAGTATCGCCCGCCGCTTCGATACCAGCGTAGAACGCATCTTGGAGCTCAATCCAGGGGTCCGGCCCAATCACTTAGTGATTGGACAAAGGATTGCACTGAAGGAATTGAACCAGGACTATGTCTACCACACGGTCAAAAAGGGTGAGACCCTTTGGATGATCGCCCAGATGTATAATCTCCGGCTGGAAGATGTGCTGGATGCCAATCGTCTGACTTACTTTTCCACCCCCATCGCTGGTCAACGTTTGCGCATTCCAACCTACGGGCCGAAAGGTGAATACCGGGTTCAGCCTGGTGACACCTATTGGTCCATCGCGAAGGCCCAGAGAACCACGGTTGCCCGTCTATTGACCCTCAACCCTGGGGTCGATCCGGACAGCCTTCGGGTCGGACAGACTCTGGTAGTGGAAAGGCCTACAGACAGGGCTTTTCACTTCGTTCGTTCCGGGGAGACCCTCTACCGGATCGCAGCCCGCTATGGAGTCACAGTGACTCAACTGATGGCGTGGAACGGGATTTCCCGGCCCGAGTCTCTGTACGTCGGCCAGCATCTATTCATTGAGCCCTAACAACGATCAACGCCGTGTCGGTGACACGGCGTTGATTGTTTATTGGATGTGATGGCGCTGTGGAGACCTTCCCGAAGGCATCATCCAAGGCAGCGCGATATGTAGCCTCTTGGCTGCTCCACCGGGCATTTAGGGGTGTCAACGGTCTGAGAAAATGTCAGTAAGAAGGTCGTTTATTGTGCTGAGAAAATGTCAGGGTGAGCCTGTGGACGCGAGTATACTGGGCACACCCTAGGGGTTTGTTTACTGGCTCATAGCCTCA